>JAFZQQ010000188.1 GCA_017620315.1 Oscillospiraceae bacterium
CGTAGTTGGCATGGCTGCGGCTCTCAAGGAAAACGCCGCCCGTATGGAAGCGGACGCGGCGCGCCTTATTCCCTTGCGTGACCGGCTGATAGCCGGACTTCGCGAGATCCCTCACTCCGCGCTCAACGGCGATGAGAAAATCAGGCTACCCGGAAATGTGAACTTTTGCTTTGAGGGCATCGAGGGCGAGTCTCTGCTTCTGCTTTTGGATGACCGCGGCATCTGCGCATCGTCCGGCAGCGCCTGCACCTCCGGCTCGCTTGATCCCAGTCATGTGCTGCTTGCCATCGGGCGTGTTCACGACGTAGCGCATGGCTCGCTTCGCCTGACACTCGGCGAGGAGGCTACGGAGGAAGAGGTTGATTATATCATCAAAAATGTCAGGGAGGTCGTTGATTACCTGCGTGGCTTCTCGCCGGTATGGCGCGACCTTGAAAGCGGCAAGACTCCGCACATTCTGTAAAGGGGGGCAACAAAAATGGCATTGTACAGTGAAAAGGTTATGGATCACTTCCGCAATCCGCGCAACGTCGGCGTCATCGAGGACGCGGACGCAGTCGGTGAAGTCGGCAACGCGAAATGCGGCGACATCATGAAAATGTATTTCAAGGTCGAGGGCGACACGCTTGCCGACGTAAAGTTCGAGACCTTCGGCTGCGGAAGTGCGATCGCATCCAGCTCGATGGCAACAGAGCTCATAAAGGGCAAGCCGCTCTCCGAGGTGGCGCAGCTCACAAACAAGGCTGTTGCCGAAGCGCTCGACGGTCTGCCCGATTACAAAATGCACTGCTCGGTGCTCGCGGAAGAGGCTATTCATTCCGCGCTTGAGGATTACTACAGCAAGCATCCGGAAAAGAAGCCCGAAAACTGACGTCTATACCAAAATATGAAGGACGCGGAAGCAGTTCAGCCATCCGCGCCCTTCATATCTGTATGTCAAAAAAATGCCTTGCACCACTTTTTGAGGGGATTTCACTGCGCTTGCCGCACGCCGCAGGCGCACGGGCGCTCCGTGCAAGGTGTATTTCCCCCCGCGCGTGTCGGTGGGAAATACGATCAGATTCATTTGCCGCCTGCGGGCGGCAAACCCTGCGGGGCCTTCTTTGACACTCTGATATGATGGGCGTGGAAGCCATCCGCGTCCTTCTTTTTTGATTACAGTGGACAAAGAATTAGTTTCAGTTGTTGATCCCGTGGTGCGGCGCGGTCGATTTCTCTGTGAGCGGGAGGAATACAACGCCCTGTTCCAGGCCCCATTGGATTATCTCCTCCACGCCCGCAACGCTGAACGGCTTCACGTCGTGCTGCAGCACGACAGCGACGCGCTGGCCCAGAATGCCGTTTTTCACGTTGCGCACCACAGCCGCCGTGGTGGTAACCGCGCCGGCATCGCCGCTGGATACGTTCCAGTCGAAGTAAGTATAGCCGCGCTCGCCCACCTCTCGGGTGAGTCTCCGCATAATTCCGACATTGTAAGTGCGGCTGATGGTGTTTGAGCTCCCGCCCGGAAAGCGGATCAGCTTCGTTTCCGTGCCTATGCGCGCGGCGATCTCCTGCTGCACAAGGGCAAGATCCTCAAAATACGCCTCGTCCGAGGCATAGACCCGTTTGTAATTGTGGCGGTACGCGTGGGCTCCGATGCTGTGCCCCTCCGCCGCCATGCGCGGCAGCAGATCAAGGTATTCCGACGTTCCCACGACAAAGAACGTTACGCGGACGTTATACTGCTTTAACAGATCCAGAAGCTGCTCTGTGTACTCACCGGGCCCGTCGTCGAAGGTCAGATAGACTACCCGCTGCCCCTTTTCTATTTTCCGGCTCGCCTCGGCACAGTTCCCGCCGGAATCCTCAACCTCATAGTACATGTAGCCGTGCGACTCGTAATACTGTACCCTGTCGGTAATATCGCCGTCCACTCCATCCAGGCAGGTGAAATCCAGAAGTCCATCGCCCAAAGTAAGCACCGGCGGCGTGACATCGCGCACAACGGTAAGCTCTGCAGTGTTGTCGCTGCTGTCAGCAATCGAAAGCGTAATATAGTCGCCGTCGATACTGAACTGCACGGCGTCGGCAAGGTCGCCGTCGACCTCGTCCCAGCAGGTATAGGTGCCCTCCTTATCATTGACGGTCAGCACCGGCGGTTTTGTATCGACGATGCGCACAACGTAGCTGCCCTCCGCAGCCGCATCACGGTATGAGGCGGAGTAACGCAGCGTGTACTCCCCCGGTGCCGTGCGCGGCGGGAGCGTGTCGGCTTCTACCTCCAGTGGGACGCCCGCACGGTGAAAGACCGTGCTTTTGTAGACTGCGGAAATGCTGTGCAGCGGAACGCGCTCGCCGAATTCAACGGTCACGTCCGGATATGGGCCGTCGACAAATTCAACTCTGCCTTTGTCAAGCATAAAGCAGGCGACAGCGCCGGCTCCGGCAAGGAGCAGCACAAGCAGAAGAACGACGGGACTTTTTCTCTTTCTCATAACTGTTCATCCTCAAAAAGCAAAGCCTGAACACCGGCTTTCAGACACCACTGTCTTTATCTTAGTGCTGAAAGCCGTGAAAGCCGCTCGATGACCTCGTCAAGCACAGCCTCCCCGCGGGCAAAGTGCATCCTTATCAGGTGGTTGACCGGCTCGCGGAAGAAGCTGGAGCCGGGAACCGCCGCAACGCCGATCTCCCGTATCATCCACTCGCAGAACTGCAGATCCGTCCAGCCGTTGAACCTCGGCAGCGCCAGGAAATCCGAAATGTCGATCATCACGAAGTAAGTTCCCTGCGGAACGTTGTGCTTCAAGCCTATCCGGTCGAGTCCCGTGCAGAAACGCTCGCGCTTGCGTGTGTAGAGCGCCTTGAGCTCATCATAATAGCTTTCCGGAAAGCGCAGGGCAATCGCGGCGGCCTCCTGCAGCGGCGCCGGAGCGCCGACAGTCAGAAAGTCATGCACCTTTTTTGCCGCCTCGATGATATACTCCGGCCCTATAAGATATCCAAGCCTCCAACCGGTGATGGAATAGGTTTTTGACAGCGAGCTGCAGGTCAATGTGCGCTCGAACAATCCGGGTAGTCGCGCCATATGCGTGTGGACGCAGGGCTCATAGACCATATGCTCGTACACCTCGTCCGTCACGGCAAAGGCGTCGTATTGAATGCAAAGCCCGCCGATCGCCAGAAGCTCATCCCGGCTGAACACCTTGCCGCAGGGATTGGACGGATTACAGATAATGATCGCCTTCGCTCCGTCTCTGAAGCCCTTTTCTATAAGGGAAAGGTCAAAATCATAGGTTGGCGGCGTCAGCGGAACGTAGATCGGCTCCGCACCGGAGAGTATTGCATCCGCTCCGTAATTCTCATAAAACGGTGAGAATACGATCACCTTGTCGCCCGGATTGCAGATCGTCATCATGGCGCACATCATAGCCTCCGTGCCGCCGCAGGTTACAACGACCTCTTTTTCGGGATCGACCGTGCGGCCGATCGCCTTTCCGTGCTTTTCGGCAAGCGCCTCTCGCAAACCGCTCGCGCCGTAGGTGACGGAGTACTGGTGCGGGCCGTCGTAGGCGATCCTTGCCAGCGCGTCCATCAGCTCGCGCGGAGGATTGAAATCCGGAAAGCCCTGTGAGAGATTGATTGCGCCATAGGCGTTGCTGATGCGCGTCATGCGGCGTATCACCGAGTCCGTAAAGGTTCCGACACGCTTGCTCAGTTCACGCATATTCCCACTCCCCCGTCGTCTTTTTTCGTTTCATGCAGAATGCTTCCAGGCATTTTCATGCATCGGCTTTTAAAGCGCCTTATTCGGTCTGAATCTTCCCGCGAAATACTCTGTCGCGTCCCGGAGCGATTGCGCGAAATCCGCCTCCGAGAGTGGACGCGTAAGATAGTCGAAAACGTGAAAGTGCATTGCCTCCAGATGCTTGTCCTCGCTGTCCATAATGAGTATCACGATGGTCTTGCCCCAGCTGCATTGCCATTGCTCCGCCGCAGCCATGTTCTCGTTATCGCTGCGTGCATATACGATCACATCGTAGTGCCGCTGCAGTTTTCCCCGCAGGAAAAACTGCGTGCGGTAGACGTTGACGCCGCTCAGCTCCCCGGCAATACGGCGCAGGCGCAAGTATTCTATGGGATTTCGCGCGTCGATCAAGACGTTCATTCTGATCCTCCAAGTGCTTTCGCACGCAAACAGCGGCGAATGATCCTCTTTTTGAGTTTGCCGCACGGCAAATCGGAAACCTCTGCGTTCGGCTTTACTCTCCGGTATAGTATACCTCGCCCTTCTTCACGGTAAAGTACACGCAGTCAGACATATAGTAATCGCCGTAGATGTCATCGATGCAGAAAGCGTACAAATAGTCGCCGTCGTCCATAATGCTGTATTTGACCTCCGGTTCGCCAGTGAAGGTATAGTCCTCACCGCGATAGTAGAACTCATCATCGGTTTCGAGTGAATATGCGTAGTAAAGCGGAGTGATGACGTCTCCGCGCCGGAGCTTGATGATTTCCCTCGACGCAGCTCCATACTCATTCACACCGTTCCACGCGCCTTCAATAACGATCTTTTCCGTTCTGTAGTCCAACTTTATGCGAAGATTTGTCTCTTCGCCGTTGAGCCGCACCGGAGATGTGTAGATCGTGTAGTCGTCAGTGTACTCCACAATGTAGGTCGCAAGATTCTGACCGTCCGGAAGCGATATCCACCATCCGTCAAAGTCGTCCTCGAATCTTCCTGTGTCCCAGCTCCCGTCAATGTCGTAGGTCTCGCCAAGCTCGATTATGTCCTCGCCGTCCTGCGAGAGCTCATATACTACGCCGTATACATCCGAGGCATATTCAAGGCCGTTTTTGCTGAGCTTGAACCAGAAGCTGCCGTCCTTATCGAGATGCGGCTCTACATCAAAGGTGATGTAACGGCTCTCGCCGCTCTGGGTGTAATCGTCGAGATATCCCCAGTAATCGCTGCACTCGCCATAGTAATCGTTCCAATCGTCAAGCCTGTTCCAATCCCAGTCGCCGTAGTCACCATAACCGCCGTAACCACCGTAACCGCCGTAACCACCGTAGCCGCCATAACCGCCGTAACCGTCATAGTCGTCATAGTCGCCGTAACCACCGTAACCTCCGTAACCGCCATAACCGCCGTAACCGCCGTAGTCACCGTAGCCGCCATAACCGCCGTAGCCGCCATAACCGTCGTAGCCGCCATAGTCGCCGTAGTCACCGTAGTCACCGTAGTCGTCATAATCGTCGTAGTCGCCGTAGTTACCGTAGCCGCCGGAACCACCGTGGCCGCCGGAACCGCTGTAATCACTGTCATCGTCGCCAAGCCATTCGTCCAACAAACCCCAGAACCAGTTGCCGGTGTCGTCGAACCATGAGTAATCGTCATAATCCTCAGATGCAGACGCATTTACTCCGCTTTGCTGTTGACGATCCACAAACGATATGTAATAAGGGCTTGGGCAGACGTCGCTGAAAACGGACAGTTCATCCGAGCCCTGAACGCGCAGCGGATAGTACATTGAAAGTCCGGACGCGCCTTTGTGCGCCGAGCCGCTGACGAAGTACGTCACAACGTCATCAAGAGCCGAGAGCGCCGCAGACGCCCCGTCCGCGTAAGACTGACACGCGCTGATAACGCCGCCCATGTCCACCATGTTCGTGTAGCCTTCGGATTTGTTGTTGCCGCCGAAGTTGTCTGCCTTGCCGATACCGCGTATCATAGCGGCGCAGTCTGAGCTGTCGCCCGCAGCATCGTACATCCCGCGCGCAAAGTCATTGAAGGCGACCAGCAGCGCGTCCAGCTTTGAAAGATCTATTACAGCGAGTGTGCAGAGGTCATCGTCATCGATCTCACGGCAGGCTTCGAGAAAGCTGTCACAAACGACGACGCCAAGCTGCGTTGTGTCCGCGTCCGGGTTCGCGCCGAGATAGCGTCCGATCGCGGTATAGTCCCAGCCGCTGCCCGGCTCCATTTCTTCCGAGGCAAACATATAATCGGCATATGTAGCCAGAATGTTTGCAGTTTCCAGCGTACCCATAAGGCAGGCGTCAAAGCCGATAAAGTTGAACTTGCGTCCCGTGCTGCCGCAGGCAGACAGGAGCGCCGCATCCAGCTCGCGCAGCGAAAGCGAGTCATAGTCGTCCGTTTCGTCGAAGCAAACGCCGGTTATGCTCCCGCCGCCGTGGTTCCAGAGAACAACGCCCATGTGCTCGGAGCTATAGTTTTCCATACCCCAGCGCAGAAAGTCGGCAAAGGTACTTGAGCGGCCCATCCCCGCAAGGCTTTGCTCGTCAACCAGCTTGATATCTCCGTTTTCCACAAGAAAGCGCTGGAGCCTTCTGCTGCTTACCGTGTTGCTCTGCCACCTTTCGGTTCCTCCGGTCTCAACGACAAAGCGCACGCCGTCGCCTTTTGCGCCTTTGATTATTTCCGTCAAATCGGAGGTTGCGGCGGCGTCCTCTGTTTCAAGGTCTGTGCCGCAGAGGTAGACGAATATCGTCCATTTGTCCGCATCGCCCGTTTTCCCTTTGGAGGACAGCTGCATACGCTTGACTGACAGCTTGCCCGTATTACGATTGACAGACATTGAAAGTCCCTGCTTCGACAGGGTATCGTTTCGCGTCCGGTCCTCGGTATCGGCCGCGTCATTTACAGTCTCATCGGTTTCTTCTTCATCCACCAGGCCGCAGGCGGCGCAGGAAAGTGCAAGCGCCGCGGCAAGCAGGACAGCGAGTAGCTTTTTCACATTCATAATCATCCACCGTTTTCAGTCAAAAGACGCGCAGCGCCTGCCGCGCGTCTTTTGCGTCTCAGTCTTTGTCCTTGAAGCTTTGCAGCATCACCGTCAGCGTTGCCAGAAGCGGCACGCGCTGCGGCTCGAACGCCATGATAACGAAGTTGTCGTATACAATGTTCCGTATGCTGAGCGACATACGCTCGCTTATCGTGCCGATAAGGTAATCGTCAAGATATACGACGAACTGATCGCCGAAGGTCGTGGTGATCTCGCGCATTTCCAGCGTTCCGTCCGGCGTGTTCATCTTAAACGTCTCGTGCGTCAGGTCCAGCTGCTTGGCGACGCTGCCATACTCCTCGCCGCAATGGTAGATGTCATAGTGCGGCAGGGCGTGGAGCAGACGGCGCGTGATCTTGAAGATCTCCTCGCCGCTTTGCGCATCCGTAAGCGTAAAGGTCTTGAACGGGATCGAGCCGTGCAAAAGATAGCGCACGTTGCCGTCGAGATCCTGCAGTTCATAG
Organism: Oscillospiraceae bacterium; assembly: GCA_017620315.1. Taxonomy (GTDB): domain Bacteria; phylum Bacillota; class Clostridia; order Oscillospirales; family Oscillospiraceae; genus Hominicoprocola. The sequence goes on from JAFZQQ010000188.1 coordinate 7,256, forward strand.
TCCTTCTCGGTGATTGCAAACTGCTCGTTGAAGATATAGACGTCGGGGTGCAGCTCGCGGAAGCCGTCGAGAAATTTGCACTCGGCGGTTTTGTTGACCGCGTAATCCTCAAACATATTCCAGTAGAAATCCGGAAGAAGCTTCGCCGTGAGGTGATAAAGCTGTCCAAGCTCATCTGTGTCGCGATCCCACGAGGTATGTACCAGATGCTTGTCCGCCTCCGCCTTGTCGAGCCAGGTGACGTCGTCGCACTCGCTGACCATAAACTCGCCGGTGTGATACCAGCAGTAGAGGAAGCTGCCCGCTTGCGTGGGGCCATAGACGATGCACGGATCGTCTATGGAGCGCACCTTGCCCATCCACGGAAAGCCGAGCGGAGTTTCGACGTGCTCAAAGGCTTGAAAGACCTCCTGAAGCGGCGCACACATGGACGGCACCTGCTTCATGCCGTCCAGCGTGGCGTTATAGGTCTTTGCGTCGGAGACCATCCAGGCGGTAACGCCCTCGATGATCAACAAAGTAGCGGCGATGATGCTGCGCCCGCTGATATTATCCATCCAGACAAAACACAATGCGAACGCGCAGACAATGATACAAAACGAGCGAAGCAAGATGCGCTTCGTTTTAACAAAGGCGTCGCCGGTGGGGCCGTTAAACGCGCTGCCCACCCAGTATGCGCCGATACAGAACACAAACGCCGAAGCAGCGAGAATGATCCACGACAGCAGGTTGATGCGCACCGGCAGCAGGAACAGCAGCCCATAGCTGGCAAGCAGCAGAAATGCGCCGCTGAACAGCTTTTGAAGCTTAATCGTAGTATTTTCCAAGTTTTGCCCCTCCAAGTGTTTTCGCTTTTATCAAAGGCGGGATACCGCCTCATGTGTTGGGGCGATATCCCGCTTTTCAGGATCAGTTGCTGTCTTCCGCCTTGGCAATGGCCTCGCAGATGACCGCGATCGCCACGACAGAATTGACCATGCTCTTTTCAAAGGTAGCAATGGAATAGCAGTTGCCCCAGAGAAGCTGCGCGTGGTCGACATTGCCGATGGGCTTCCCGTTGCCAAGGATGTCGAAGCAATTGCCGAGCACATCGCCCTTGATCTTCACTTCCATACCGTTGATATTGCCGTTGATCTCCGGACGGCCGAGCGTGAGTTTCTTCTTGAAGTGGCCGATCTCCTTCTTGCCCTCGCTGACCGTATACTCCGGCGTGATTGCAACGAGCTTCTTCTTGATGACCATGATCTCGTTCTCGTTCGCGTCCATGATCTTGTACGACATCCCCATAAGATCGCCGCTGACGTAGAATACGGGCTCCTGATCCTCGGTGCAGATGCTGTACTTGTCGCTGAGAAGCTTGAAGTTCTCTTCCATGTAAAGCTTGTAGGCATCGGTGGAATCCAGGGCGTTGGTGCCGGCGGTCTCCGTCACCGACTGGCCGGCGAGCAGCTTTTCCATCACGCCGCCAAGCTCGTCGATGTAGCGGTTGACAGCATTCTGATCCGCGTTCCCGACGCCGAGAGCGCCGGCCATAAGCGCGTTCTTCATCACGTCCTTGGACGCGCCGGGCTTGGTTGAGAAGCCGATCTCGATCTTTTTGCCGTCCGTCTTGACATAAATGTCAGAGGTTTCGCTTGCATCGCTGTAGATGACCGCGTCAAAATCCTTGCCGAGCACCTTCGCCTTGCCCATCTTCGGTTCGCCGAAGGAGGTCTGCACTCCGGAGAGCTTCTCCAGAAGGTCGGCTGTGGTCCAGCCGTTCTTGTTGTCATACTTCTTGTAACCGGATACATTTTCGTTAGAAGTCAGTTTGTCAAAAAGACCCATGATTTGTTTCCTCCAAAAGAATGATTCTTTATTTCTCAACAGGCGGACGCGCCGCCCCTGTTAAGACGCTTTCAGGTAAGGTAGCTGTATTTGTCATTGAGCCATTCCACCGCGCACCAGTAGACAGCGAGCTTGTCGGTATAGTCCAGAGGCGCGCCGGCGTCGGTCTTGATCGTCACATGGAACGCATGGCTCGCCAGACTGTCCAGCTTCGCCTCGACCGAGCCGATGTTCTCGCCGCGTGCGTTCGTGAACGTGGTCAGCTCTTCGTCTAAATAGCAGCC
>JAFZQQ010000189.1 GCA_017620315.1 Oscillospiraceae bacterium
AGCACCCACATGGGCTTGCAGATCGATAAGAAACGGCGGCAGGAGATGCAGGACAAGCGCATCGCGCTCGGCCACAGGGAGGACGACCACGAGGAGGCGCTCAACAACAAGTATCAGCAACAGAATATGTGAGCGGCGGCATGGATTACAGAGCCATGCCGCCGCTGACAGATGTTATTTAATTCTCGACAGTTCATCTCGCAGAGCGGGGAGATCGTCCTCGATGATCTCCCAAATAAGCTGGAGGTTGACGCCCTCGTAGTCGTGGACGATTCGATTGCGGAGACCATAGAGAAGTCGCCACGGAACCTGGGAATGTGCTTCCGCATAAGCGGCATCCACGCGATTCGCAAGCTCTCCCATTTGGCTCAGATTGAATACGCAAGCCTCCACAAGTTGGGAGTTGGCGGAAAATCGTTCATAGTCCAAGCCCGCGCAGTAGCCAATGACCTTTTCGGAGTAGGACAGTAACTTCTGAATGATGATCTCATTTCTCATAGACAGTAACTCCCGTGTCGCGGATTTCGCGGTCGATCAGCGAACCCGATTCGATGTGCGTCACATCAAACAGGTCGACATCCTTGCCAACGGCGCGCTGGATGTCATCCAGCAGGCCAACAAAACGGAGTCCGCGCAAGCCGCTGTCGACCAGAAGATCCACGTCGCTTTTTTCGGTCGCGGTACCTTTACCATATGAACCAAATAGCACAGCGCGGCGGATACCATATCTGTCAAAGACTGGCGACAGGATATCCCGCAGTTGAGGTACGGTATAAACACCAGGCATAACGCTTCCCCCTCTCAAGATTCATCAAGCACAGTATAACCGAAAGAACACAAATATGCAACTCAAACCTATAAAACCAGGAGGTGGTCCCCATCGCACAGTATATCCCATTCACCGAAGAACAAAAGCTCCGCGCGGGCGCGGTTGACCTCGAGGAGTTCCTGCGCCAGCGCGGAGAAACGCTTATCCGCTCCGGCCGCGACAAGCGCATGGAGAGCGACCACAGCGTCACCGTCCGCGGCAACGAGTGGTACGACCACTCCGCGCGGCGCGGCGGCGGTCCCATCGCATTTGTGCAGCGATTCTACAACATGAGCTACCCCGAAGCGGTGACGCTGCTCCTTGGCGGAGAGAACGGCACGGCGTATCCAGCGGCGAGGGAAAAGCCAGAGGAACCGAGAAAACCCTTTGAACTGCCCCCGGAAAATCTCAATATGCGCCGTGTATTCGCCTACCTCATGAAGCAGCGGAGTATCGACAAGGACGTGGTCTCGCACTTTGTAAGAGCGGAGCTGCTATACGAGGACGCGGAGCATCACAACTGCGTCTTCGTCGGGACGGACGAGCATGGAGTCCCCCGGCACGCGCATCTGCGAAGCACCAACAGCTTCGGCAGCGCCTTCCGCATCAACGTGGAAGGCAGCGATCCCAGCTACAGCTTCCATCACATCGGACGTACCGGATGCCTGCTTGCGTTCGAGGCGCCCATCGACATGATGTCGTACATCACCCTGCGCCCGCATCTCTGGCAGGAACACAGCTATGTTGCCTGCTGTGGCACGTCGATCCAGCCCGTGCAGAAGATGCTGGAGCGGATGCCGCGCGTCGACACGGTCTTTCTCTGTCTCGATAACGATAAGGCGGGCTGCGAGGCAAGCGGGCGTTTCGCGGAGGCACTATCGGAGCAGGGCGTGGAGACCGAGCGGTTACTCTCGGAAAAGAAGGACTGGAACGAGGACTTGGTGGTGCAGAGTCAGGCACAGGAGGTGACGCGATCATGCCAGGCAATGTGCTGCCCCTGATCCTTGCCGTCACCGTGTTCGTGCTGATTATCTGCGCCATCACCGTCCTGGACGGTCGCCAATCCCTCAACGGCATCAAATCCCGCACCGTGGGCGATGGACAGCACGGCACGGCGCGCTGGGCAACTGTCAAGGAGATACACAGCACATTTCAGCGTGTTCCGTTCCATCCCGCGCTCTGGCGAAAGAACGAGAAGTCCCGTCCAGGTAAGCAGGGCGTGATCCTCGGCAGCGAGAGCAAGCGCATCGGGAAACGCTACGAGGTCACAGCGCTGGTGGACACCAATGACGTCCACGTCCTCATGATTGGCGCGTCCGGCATCGGAAAGACGGCGTACTTCCTCTATCCAAACTTGGAGTACGCCTGCGCCAGCGGCATGAGCTTCCTCGCCCTCGATACCAAGGGAGACCTCGCGCGCAACTACGGCGCGGTGGCAAAGCACCACTACGGCTACGACGTCGCCGTGATCGACCTCCGCAATCCCACGCGCTCGGACGGGTACAACCTGCTGACGCTCATCAACACCTACATGGACAAGGCGCGTGCAGACCCTGGCAATCTCGCGTTCCGGGCAAAGGCGGAAAAGTACGCGAAGATCCTCGCCAAGACCATCATCAACCCGGACGGCGACGCCTCGCAATACGGGCAGAACGCCTTCTTCTACGACGCGGCGGAGGGCTTGCTCACTGCCGTCGTGCTGGTTCTGGCGGAGTTCATGCCGCCCACCGCGTCCGATTCCGCTGACCGGCGACACATCGTCAGCGTGTTCAAGCTGGTGCAGGAGATGCTGGAGCCTCCCGCAAACCCGAATCAAAAGAACGGCTTCGCCACGCTCATGGCGCTCCTGCCGCCCGACCACAAGGCGAAGTGGTTCGCTGGCGCGGCGCTCAACAGCGCGGATCAGGCGATGATGTCCGTCATGTCCACCGTGCTCTCCCGCCTCAACGCCTTTCTTGACTCCGAGCTGGAGCAGGTGCTGTGTTTCGACAGCGCCATCAACGCCGAGGCGTTCGCCGCGAACAAGTCCGCCATCTTCCTCATACTCCCCGAGGAGGACAGCACCAAGAACTTCATGGCTGGCCTTATGATCCAGACGCTCTCCCGCGAGCTGTTCGCTGTGGCGGACGAGCACAACGGCGCGCTCAAGAACCGCGTCGTGTTCTTCTGCGACGAGCTCGGCACGATGCCCGCGTTCGATATCCTCCCGCTGTTCAGCGCGGGACGCTCCCGCAAGCTGACGCTCGTGCCGATCATCCAGTCGCTGGCGCAGCTCGAGAAGAACTATGGCAAAGAAGGTGCCGAGATCATCACAGACAACTGTCAGGACACGATCTTCGGCGGCTTCGCGCCCAACTCGCAGACCGCTGAGACGCTTTCCGAGGCGCTTGGCAAGCAGACGGTCCTCTCTGGCACTGTCACTAAGAGCAAGGACACCTCGCGCACGCTCCAGATGATCCAGCGACCGCTGATGACGCCAGATGAGCTGAAGTCCATTCCCAAGGGCAACTTCATTGTCATGAAAACAGGCACACACCCAATGAAAACGCGGCTGCGACTGTTTCTCGAATGGGGCATCACGTTCGGCGAGCCATATATTCTCCCAGAGCGCGCGGCGCGCAAAGTCGCCTATGCGGACAAAGACTCCCTGATGCGGAGCATCCGTGCGAGGTGCCCCAGGC
>JAFZQQ010000012.1 GCA_017620315.1 Oscillospiraceae bacterium
GCTCTCACGGTCTCCCTGCTTGACGTTAGGGATCGCGACACCGACGCCTTCCACGTTGTGAGCAACGCCTTCTCGATGCCCAAGGATACCGCCGAGCAGAAGGCGGAGCGCTCCGCCGCCATTCAGGAGGGCCTGAAGGGCTGCACCCGCACGCCGCTTGAAATGATGGAGCTGTGCGCCGACGCCATCGCGCTGACCGCCTCGCTGCAGGAGCGCGGCTTCAACAGCAGCTCGGCAAGCGACCTCGGCGTTGCGCTGCTGTCGCTGAAAAGCGCGCTCCAGAGCGCGTGGCTCAACGTGCTGATCAACATCGGCTCGCTCCAGGACCGCGACTTCGCGGAGGACTGCCGCAGACGCGGCGAGGCGCTGCTCGCGCGCTCGCTCCCGCTTGCCGACGCCGGTTATCAGAACATCGTGTCCATGATAACCGCCGAATAATAAACCATAGTGCCTCCGGGGTTTACTATCCCCGAAGGCACTGTTTTTCGGAAAGGAGCTGTTTGTATGGAGCTCATTCTTCTGACGCCATCCAACTATGTGACCACAAGCTGGGCGGGCGGCGCGACGACTCAGCTTGCCATTTCGCCCGAGGGCGCACTGTATGCCGACCGGGATTTTCTCTGGCGCGTCAGCAGCGCCACAGTGGAGCTGGATGAGTCCGACTTCACGCCGCTTCCCGATTACAGGCGCTTTATTTCGACGCTGAGCGGCGAAATGAAGCTTTCGCACAACGGCGGCGCAGAGCTTACGCTATGCCCCGGCGAGGTGCATGCGTTCGACGGAGCGGACGTCACGCACTCGCGCGGGCGCTGCACCGACTTCAACCTGATGCTCCGCAAGGGCAGTGCGGAGGGTTCCATGAGCGCGCTTCGTCCGGGCGGGAACGCCGTCTTTTCCGCGGACGAGTCCACGGACGAGGCCATCATCTACTGCGCCTCCGGTTCGGGCTGCACAAGTCTCGGCGCGCGCTCTGTCCGATTCTCCGCGGGCGAGGCGCTGCTTTTGAAGGACGCCGCCGGAACATCGCTCAAGCTTGACTGCGCGGAGGATACGTTCCTGATGGCGGTTCAAATGCGGCGGCTTTAAGCCCCGAACATGGTTATTGTCTTTTTTCGATACCGCCGTTTCTTATTTGGGTCATGCGTCCGTTCGCGAACGCGACCGCGCCGCCGACCCACACGATATCCATACCCTGCGCGTTCTGCTTCGGATCTGCGAAGGTCCCCGGTTCGTGCAGGGCGTCCCAGTCAAAGAGACAGAGGTCTGCGTCCGCCCCCGCGGCGACGCGGCCTTTGTTTTTTAACCCCAGTCTCTCCGCCGCCTGCAGCGTCGCCTTGCGCACCGCCGTCTCCGGGCTGAGGATGTGCTTCTCGCGCGACCAGGTTTCGATCAGCCGGGCAAACGCGCCGTAAACTCTCGGATGCGTCAGTCCCACGGCGGGGTAGGTCGCGTCCGAGATCACGCAGGAAAACGGCGATCGAAGGATCTCCGCCACATCCTCCGCGTCGGAGATGCGGTCTATCATCGCCGGGGCGCAGCGTTCCGAGGCCAGCAGGTCGAACAGCGCGTCGTACGGATCCTTGCCCGCCCGATCCGCTATTTCGGCAAGGCTCAAGCCCTCGAACGCAAGGTTCTCCTCCTGCCGCAGCGACGTGGCGAGCACATTTTCAAAGCCCACAAGATGCGTGATGTTTTCAAAATCCGTGCCTGTTTCCATGCGAGCGCGCATCGCCCTACGTGAAGCGGGCTCTCTGAGCGCCTCGGTCAGCGCCGCCGTGCCGCCCTTTTGAAATTCCGGCGGCAGAACGTGTATGAGCTGCGTTGAGCCCGCGGTGTAGGGATAGACGTCGCAGGCGACGTCCGTCCCGCGTTCTCTCGCCTCGCGTATCATGGAAAGCATCTGCGGCACGTTTTTCCGCCAACCCCGCCTGCCTATGGCTTTGAGGTGGCTCACCTCCAGAGGTATGCGGAGCTCGTCCGCGACCGCGAGCATTTCGCGCAGCGCGTCCACCACGCCCTCGCCCTCCTGGCGCATGTGCACCGCGACGGGCACCGTCCCGCCGCGAAGCGGCTCAAGTGCGCGCACAAGCCCGGCGGTCGAATAAAAGCACTCCGGCGCGTAGCCCAGCCCCAGCGAGACGCCGAGCGCGCCGTCCGAGAGCGCGCGCTCCAGAAGGCGGTGCAGCCCGCGAAGCTCCTCACCGTCCAGATCGCCGTTTTCAAAGCCCGAAACGCAGGTGCGCAGCGTTCCCATGCCGACGAGCATGGCATGGTTGATCGGGCAGCCCCGGAACCGCGCCGCGTCCAGATAATCCCCAAGCGTTGAGAAACGCAGCTCGTCCGAAATATCGCCCACGATCGGCGCAAGGTATTCGGCGGTCTCTTCCGCGTGAGCGCCGAATACCGGGGCAAGCGAGAGCCCGCAGTTTCCATTGACGACCGTAGTCAGCCCCTGTGCCAGCTCCGCCTCTCCGAAGCCGGGGCGCAGCAGCGCGGCGTCGGCATGGCGGTGGAGGTCGATAAAGCCCGGCGTGAGGCAGCGCCCGGCGGCGTCGATCACCGTTCCGGCGCGCACATCCGAAAGCGCGCCAACGGCGGCTATCCTTCCCCCCGCAAGCCCGACGTCCGCCTCAAAGGCGGGCGCGCCGGTGCCGTCAAGCACCCGCGCGCCGCGGATCAGCGTATCAAACTCCATCAGCCCACCGACCTCTGGTAGAAGCCCGTGCGCGAGAACGAATCGCTGCCGTTCTCCGTATCGAAGTGCATCAGCACGGTCGCGACAAGCGTGTCATACTCGAAGTAGGTATACATCATGTCCTCGTTCGTGTCGCTCGTGAGAAGCATGCCGTATGCTCCGGCTCCCGCGCTCACGCCGTTCGTCGGGATGACCTGAGCGTGGGAGAATACGTTGCTGTATTCGTTGTTGCCGGTGCTCACGAGCTTTGCCGTGCCGTCCTCGAAGAAGTCTATGTATTCGAACATACCCTCGGGCAGGACGTCGCTCCTGTCGCCCTCGACCTCGGTGGCGTACAGGACCCAGGTGCCGGAAAACTGGCTGAACAGTTCCTCCGCCGAGGGCTCGGCAAATACGCCCAGTTCTTTGCCGTCAAGCGCCTCTATTTCGGCGTTCTCGCTCAGGGGCACTCTGATATAGTGCAGCTCGCCCGGACGGTACGCCATTCTCCAGCCGATGTCGTTTTCCTCGTCGCGTATCGCCTCGGCGACGATGAGGTAAGCCGCGCCACCGAGGGGCTCGGCAGTCTGGCAGACAAGCCTGTTGTCGCTGTAATAGCTCTCCGGGAGCAGCGTGGCGACGATGGTCTTCGGCTCGCCCGATTCGTCATAGCAGACCAGATCTCCGCCCATACCGGCGACCTCCAGCGAGCCGGGGGCATACTCGGCGCGCCGCACCTCGCCGTTCGCGCCGATATAGAGCTTCGGCACATAGGGATAATCGGTGATCGGCTGATCATCGACGACGACAGTAAGGCTGCCCGTCTCCCCAAGCTTTGCGCGCACGCACATGGAGTCGGAAAGGAAGTGGCCCGTGCCCTCATAAGCGCCAAACGTGCACCAGACGTCTTCGCCGTTGACAAGGCACTGTTCAAACTCCCAGCCCATAGCGTAGCTGTCC
>JAFZQQ010000190.1 GCA_017620315.1 Oscillospiraceae bacterium
GCCCTCAAAGTTGAACACGCCGTTGTCGTCCCAGCCGTGCTCGTCGTCGCCGATGAGCAGACGCTTGGGGTCGGTGGAGAGGGTGGTCTTGCCGGTGCCGGAGAGACCGAAGAAGATGGCGGTGTGCTTGCCCTCCATATCTGTGTTGGCGGAGCAGTGCATCGAGGCGATGCCCTTGAGCGGCAGATAGTAGTTCATCATCGAGAACATACCCTTCTTCATCTCGCCGCCGTACCAGGTGTTGATGATGACAGCCTCGCGGTCGGAGACGTTGAACATCGCCGCGGTCTCGGAGTTGAGGCCCAGCTCCTTGTAGTTGGTGACCTTCGCCTTGGAGGCGTTGAACACCACGAAATCGGGCTCGAAGTTTTCAAGCTCCTCGTCGGTGGGCTGGATGAACATGTTCTTGATGAAGTGCGCCTGCCAGGCGACCTCCATGATGAAGCGCACGGCGATGCGCGTATCCTTGTTTGTGCCGCAGAACGCGTCGGCAACAAAGAGGCGCTTGCCGCTGAGCTCCTTGATGGCGATGTCCTTGCATGCCTTCCAGGTCTCGACGGAGGCGGGGTGGTTGTCGTTCTTGTACTCGGGAGAGGTCCACCACACGGTGTCCTTCGAGCCCTCGTCCATGACGATGAACTTGTCGTTGGGGGAGCGGCCGGTGTAGATACCGGTCATGACGTTGACAGCGCCGAGTTCGCTGAGCTGTCCCTTGTCGAAGCCCTCAAGCTCGGGCTTGAGCTCCTCCTCATAGAGGAAGTCGAAGGACGGGTTGTGGATGATCTCGGTCGCTCCGGTAATGCCATACTTGGTGAGATCCAGCTTTGCCATATTTATGTACCTTCCCTTTCTATATGGTGCAACCATATTTTGATGACATATTGATATTTTACCACACTGCGGCGCAATATCAAGGCTTTATTTTGCAAAATGAGAACTTGGCTTCAAAGCTATTGCATTTTCAACAGAAATTCTGCTATAATTAGGCGAAATTTTATAGGAGGGGCGTTATGGAGACACTAAAGGAACAGGCGCTTGCCCTTGCGGACGAGCTTGTCGCGCTGCGGCGCGATTTTCACATGCACCCGGAGACGGGGCTGAAGGAATACCGCACGGCGGAGCGCATCGAGCAGGAGCTTGACAAGCTCGGCGTCGCTCACCGCCGCGTGGGCGAGACCGGCGTCTGGGCAACGATCCGCGGAAATAAAAGCGGAGGAGGAACGGTCGCGCTGCGCGCGGATATCGACGCCCTGCCGATATATGAGAAAAACACCTTTGACTACCGCTCGCAGAACGACGGGGTGATGCACGCCTGCGGACATGACGCGCACACGGCCTGCCTTCTCGGCGCGGCGAAGCTGCTCGCGCAAAACAGAGACAGCTTTGGGGGCGAGGTGAGGCTTGCCTTCCAGCCCGCGGAGGAATTCGGCAACACGCCGCCGGAGTTCTTTGCCCTCGGCTTTCTTGACGGGGTCAAACGCGTGTTTGGGCTGCACTGTGCGCCCGACCTGCCCTCGGACACCGTCGGGCTAAAGCCGGGGCCCAACAACGCGGGCGTGGACCGCTTTACCATCACGTTTCACGGGCAGTCGGTGCATGTCGCAACGCCGCATTTAGGCGTCGACGCGCTGTACATTGCCTCGCAGTTCGTCGTCGCGCTTCAGGCGCTGGCGGCGCGTCGCTGCGACCCCGTGGAGCCGGTGATACTCGGCGTCGGCACCTTCCACGCGGGCACGACCTACAACGCGCTTGCCGAGACCGCGGTCATAGAGGGCACGACGCGCACGGTCACAAGAGAGACGCGCGAGCGTCTGCGCGCACAGATCACCGCGCTTGCGACCGAGACGGCAAAGCTCTACGGCGGAACGGCAGAGCTCAATTGGGACGGCATAGCCTCGCCGCTGATCAACGACGCACAGACCGCGGCGGAGGCCGCGGAGGTCGTGCGCGAGGGCTGGAGCGAAAAGAAGGTCGTCACGGATCGTCCGATCTCGCTCACGGGCGATGATTTTGCCGACTATATCCTCGACGTTCCGGGCGTATACGCCTATCTCGGCACGGGCGACCCCGCGAGACCCGGTACGCAGCATAATATCCACAGCTCGGACTTCGACATCGACGAGAGCGCGCTGCCCTTCGGTGCATGGCTCTACGCCGCAAACACGATCCGCTGGCTGGCAAGGTAACGGAGCGGAGAGTTAACAAAATGGCGTCCCCGGAGCGCAACGAAGAAATGCCCGCCTCGGGGGCGCATTTCCTATGCTGTCGATTTTTGTCGAACGATTGTCCTTGCAAAAACCGTCGGATAATGGTAGTATGAGTTTGCGACACAACCAAATAGCTCATTTCTTCAAGGGTGGCATTTTGCCTTTTGGTAAAAATGCATGCTCCTCGTTTTTGCACCCTTGAGGTATGAAAATGGTTGTGTCGCAGCAATCGGAGCCTCTGCGTTTTTCGTGCGCGGCTTCGGCTGCGCACTTTTTATTATAGGGGAGGAATAAACAATGCCGAACTATGAAAAGCTCTATCATCTGATGGTAAACGCCGCCGAGGACGCGATCAAGGCAATGGAAAGCGGCAGCTTTTGGGAAGCAAAGCAAATACTGATAACCGCCGAACTGCGCGCGGAGGAGGCGTGCGTCGGCACAGAGGAGGAATGACCGGTGAAACGCTCAAGAAAGGTGCTTAGTGTCCTTTTTGCGATCTGTCTGGCGCTTGCTCTGTTGCCTCGGACACCGGCACGGGCCCTGAACGGCGTGAAGTATATCGATTCGGACCGCAGCGAGAAAACGGCGGACAACGTTGGCGTTCTGACAGGAAGCGAGTATACGCTCAAGGCTGGCTGGTACGTTGTAAATCGGGACGTCAACTATACGCATCAGGTCACATTCAGCGGATATGTGTACCTTATCCTCGCGGACGGCTGCACCATGACCCTGCATAACAGAAGCAACTACGGGATCAGCAGCACCGAGGGCTGTCTCAGCATTTACGGACAGCGCGAGGGGACCGGAGCGCTGAACATTTCCACAGAAACGGTGCCCTATTCCGCCATATCGCTGGACAAGGGTGATTTGACGATCAACGGCGGAAACGTAACGGCGGTTTATTCGGGCAATTTGGATAATTCGTCAATTACAGTATATGCCGGCAGTATTACTGTCAACGGCGGCAGCGTGAACACAGGGAAATGCAGAATATACAGCGGCCACTATATGTATATCTACGGCGGCAGGGTGGAAGCCGGAGGGCTTATCGCGGCGAGTAAACACGGCGTTGTCTACCTGAGCTACAGGGAAGCCGACGATTACATTAAAGCGGGAAGCCTGCAGGGATATGCGGTAACAGTTCTCACGGACCGGATCCTGGTGGATGAGGCAGGCAGAGAATACAAAGGCAAATTGACCGACGGACAAAGAAGCAATGCCGCGGGCAGTACGCTTCGGCCAAAGACCTATACAGTGACCTTTGAGACGAACGGCGGCAGCGCGGTGGATGCGTGCAGGGTCGCTCACGGAGCACAGGTAAAGTTAAATCCCGTTACGACACTTCCGGGCTATACCATTGAGGGCTGGTACGACAACAGTGAGCTTGCGGGAGACGCAATCACGGCTTTCCCCGCGTCCTTTACCGGTAATGCGACATACTACGCCAAGTGGACGAGGGCACGTGGGACCATCACATTCGATACCGACGGCGGAAGCGCGGTCGCGCCCATAACGCAGGATTACGGCACGGCGA
>JAFZQQ010000191.1 GCA_017620315.1 Oscillospiraceae bacterium
CAAAGCTGCTTTGAGCTGCCGCCGTCGGCGGCGTACCAGCCGACGGTATATTCGCCGTTGATGAACTCCTGAAGGTAGAACCCGCCGTCAGCGTACCACAGGGGGCCGGCGCCGCTCTCAACGAACAGGGTCTCGGTCTTCCCGGTGGATAGGTCGAGCGCCTTGAGCTCGGATTCGCAGCCGGTCATGCCCCACGGGAGAGTGAATTCGCCGAAAACCGCCGTTTTCGGCGTTGCATCGGCGCCGTACTGCCGGTAGAACACGCGATTGCCGACACGCACGTAATAGCCGCCGTTGTTTTCTACCTCTGCCTCCGATGATCCCCCGGGCGCTTCGACCGCGTCGGATGCGGAGAAAGCGGGAGATGCCTCCGCCTGCTGCGCCGCCGGGGGCGCGCTTTTCCCGGCGCAGCCCGCGAAAAGCAGAACTGTAAGCGCGGCAAGGGCAGGGAGCGCGACGGCGCGGCATGCTTTCGTGCAAACGAGCTTCATGGCGGTACACCGGTCCTTTTTCGTATGGATATGCAGCGGGGCGTCTTTTTTTACGCAAGAAATCATAGCACGCATTGAGCGCGCATGCATCACCCAAAAGAATGAAATTGATCCGCGATGACCACGCCCAGCACACGAGCCTGTATCGCAAGCTCCGTGCGGTTGGCGTAACCGGTTTTGTCGAGCATGTGCTGGATGTGGGATTTCACCGTGTTCACCGATATGTTGAGACGTTCGCCGATCTCCTGGTTGCCCGCGCCGGTGGTCAGCTCGCGAAGCACGGCAAGCTCTGCTGCGGAAAGCTCGGTGCTGAGTGTCTGGCCCAGCTTCTGCGGGGGAGTATGCATGGGAAAGACGTTTTCACCGGCCATCGTGCGCTCCATGACATCGAGCAGGGATTCGCCCGCCTCCTTGTACCAGAAGCTCTCGACGCCTATGGCGCGCGCCCGCTCAAGAAAGCTCACCTCGGGCATTGAGGTCGCAAGGATGATCTTTACCGAGGGATAGCGCAGCTTGACGTACTCCGCCGCAGCGAGGCCCCCGGGGCCGTCCTGCATCACGATATCCAGTATCAAAAGATCCACGCTGTAGCGGGCGAGATACACGTCCACCATGGCTGCGGATTCGACGGATTTTACAAGCTCAAAGCTCTCGGAACCCTCGATGACGCTTTCAAAGAGCTTTCGGGCTATGCTCTGATCGTCGACGATCATCACTTTGTAGGCCATGTTTTTCTCTCTTCCTTATGGCATGGTTATTGTCAGTTTGAAGCGCCCGGAGCAGTCAAGCTCCATTGTCCCGCCCTCGCGCTCGGTGAGCGCGCGCAGCGTGGCAAGTCCGCCCGTCTCGCGTATCGGTCCCTCCGGAGGCCGCCCGTTGTTGGATATCGTCAGCACCTGCCGCCCGTCGGAGCGCGGCGCGCAGTTGATGAACAGACGGTCGCCGCCAGCATGGCGCAGGGCATTTGTAAGGCATTCGTGCATCGCGGTCGCCGCGATCTGCTTCGCCGGCTCGCTCTGCGGCAGCTCACCCGTTAACTCCAGCGAGACGCCGACGTCCTCCGCCGTCTCGCGAATGGACAGATAGGCGTCCTTGCGCTGCCCGAACGAAACGTTGGTCATAAACGCCGCGCTCTCGCGCCACATGGCGATCAGCTCGCGCTCGTCGGAGGCGGAGTCCTTCCCGGAGACGAGATAGCGCCGCGTTGCGATCAGCGCCTGGCCCAGCTCGTCGTGAACGCGCGCCTTCGCCTTGAGCATTTCGCCCTCGATCGTCACGGCGTCTATCGTGCGGTTGAGCTGGAGTGCGCGCTCGTTCATCCTGCGAAGCCTTGCGTTTTCCGCGCGGAGCTGTTCGTTGACGCGCTCAAGGTCGGTCACGTCGTGGAACAGCAGCTCGCCGCACTCTCTGCCCTCGATGCTGACGCTGCCAAACGAGACCGAGAACACAGTGGTTCCCTCGCTTCCAGTGATGCGGCGCAACCCGCCGCCATGCCCGAAAAGCTCGTCATGGAGCAGCTTGCCGTTCGTGAGCGGCTTTTTTGTAAGCCCCATGGAAACACGGTCCGCCATCGGATTGACCAAAAGAGGCATTCCGTTTTCCTTTCGGTAAACGCACAGGCCAACCGGCAGGGTGTCAAGGCTTTCTCTGACCGAAAGCGCGGTGATGTGCCCGCGTCCCCAGGCGCGCTCCTCCAGGACTTGGTACAAAAGCGCCGCGGCGGCGAGAGCCAGAAATGCGGCGTAAACCGCGCGCTCCTCCGGGACAAAGCGCCCCGCACCGCGCGTCTGAAGGGCAAGCTGGAACGCCGCGAAGCAGGCGGCGGAAACGAGCAGCGCGAACACGCGCTGCGCCATGCGGCGGCGCTCCCTGTCCTGCCGCACGACCAGAAAGATCTCGAACCACATCAGCGGCAGCGTCAGCGCAAGCAGGATATCGTCGATCGTCACGTCTTACGCCTCCCTTGCCGCGCAGCAAAGCGCGAGACTCAGCCCGTCGGCGCCGTCCTCGGCGCGCAGACTCGCGGTAAACGGCGCGTCCGCCTTCAGACGCGTCATCGCGCGCAGCTTTTCCGCAGCGTGCTGCTCCGCGTGCGGGTCGGCGAGCAGGCGCAGCGTGACCGCGCCGTTTTGCGCGCCGAGGGAGACGAACAGATTGTCGGTTCTCCAAAGCAGTTCCTCAAGCACGGCCTCGAAGCATTCATAGAGGAAAAGCAGCTCCGTGCCGTCGGCGGTCTCGCCGTCGGCGTCTTCCTCAAGCCGACATTCCGTTCCGAGCAGGCGCACATGCTCGATGGATTCGCCCAGCGAAAGCCCCAGCTCGGAGACGGGGATGCCCTCCGTGCCAGTGACGCTGAGTATGGCGAGATTGCTCCAGCGTTTCATATACGCGCCGAGCACGGCGACCTCGCAGAGCCGCTTTTTTGCGTCGCCTGTGCGGGCGAGCGAGAGAAGCTCGTTGATCCTCCGGGACTTGTCCGCCAGGGCGGAGGTTATCCTGTCGTAGATACGGGCTCTTGTCTCCACCGCGGAGCGAATGGCGCGGAATTCGGTCTCTGCGCGCAGGATATCGCCCTCCTCCTCAAGCTCCATGCGCACCTCCGCGAGCCGCCGCCGCACGGCCACAAGCTCGGAGACGTCCTCGATCCACACCGCCTCGCCGCCGCGGACGGGAGCCTTTCCGATCCGCTTTCCATCGTCAAGAAAGCTGCCGGGGCGTTTTGCGTTCAACTCTTCCGCGGACCAGCGCTCCATGCCCGCGGAGCGAAGGGCGATGCTCCCGTCGCTGTTGAGCAGCGCGGCGCTTGTGCCGGAGCTTTGGAAAAGACGGTCGTAGCCGTGATTCGTGCGGATAAGTCCCAAACCGATGCACGATTCCCAGAAAAGCAGAACCGCGAGCGAAAACACCTGCTGGAAATGGAGCACGCTCCTTCCGTTGATTTGGAGGAACCCCGGGAAGGATGCGGAGAGGATAAGGTATATGACCGACAGGAGAAGAGGAACGGGCGGCAGCAGTACGTACTTGCGCCCAAGCGCCACCGGGCACCGCCTCAGCACAGCCGCAAAGGACGCCGCCATAAGCGCGAATGCCCACAGCAGCGCGAGATAGTAAAGCGCGCCGTGGGTATAAGCCCCCTCCCACGCGTCGATCCCTCCGTCAAAACGGAAGAGCAGCATGTGCAGGTCGTTGGAAAGGCACAGCGCGGCGAACACGCCGCCGGCGAGCCACAGCCATTTGACGAAGCGCGGCGGCCGGGCGTCCTCCGGTACGCCGACGCACAGGGATACCGAGAACGACAGCAAAGGGATCGAAATGACGGAAATGTAATAACCGTACCAGATATAACGGCAGAGCGCGCCGGAGAAAACGTCATATTTGCAGGTCTGTAAAAAGAACCAGAGCAGCATGCTTCCGGCGAGAGCGGTGAAAAGCCTGCGTATGCGGGCGTTCACTATGCGCACGCTCAGCCCGGAGCCCCACGCGCAGATGATCGCGGCATAGCCGATCGGCGTGACGGAACGCCCGAAGGGCTGACCGTCGAGAAGGACGTCGGCCACATGGATGAGAACGAGCGCGCACAGATACAGCGCTGCTGCCCGCCGGTCACGTTTTGATATCCACATGAGCGCCTCCGATTGGATAAAAATGTATGTGAGTATTATATTTGCTTTTTTATGATAACACAATAGCAAAAGACCGGCAAAGCTTTCTTCACAAACCCATACCGGCAGTAGATAAAATTAAATTCAATTGGTATGTACAGTCTGTTTACTTTTCCGTCCGTACCGTGTATAATCCATTTTAAGGAAACGCGAGGGAGGCGGGCGGATGGAGCTTGCACTGGCGGAAAACATACGAAAAGCCCGCAAGGAGCGGCAGTTGACGCAGGAGCAGCTTGCCGAGGTGCTGGGCGTGACTGCGGGGGCGGTTTATAAATGGGAGACGGGCCTTTCGGTGCCCGAGCTTGAGCTGATTGTCGAAATGGCCGATTTTTTCGACACCTCCGTGGATATCCTGCTTGGATATGAAATGAAGGACAACCGCCTGAAGGCGACGGAGCTGCGGCTGAAGGAGCTGCTTCGCGCAAAAGACCCTGCGGGGCTTGCCGAGGCGGAAAAGGCGCTGAAAAAATACCCCAACATGTTTGTGATCGTGCACGCTTGCGCCGTGATGTACTGGATGTTCGGAATGGAGCGCGAAGACAAAGCGCTGTACAGGCGGGCGCTGACGCTTTTGGAGGACAGCCGTCTGCTGCTGCCGCAGAACAGCGACCCGGAGATCAGCGAGCTGACG
>JAFZQQ010000013.1 GCA_017620315.1 Oscillospiraceae bacterium
ATCAGCGGGCGGATGCGCCTGGCATCCAAAAAACGGGCAATTATAAATTAAAGAACGACAATCGTCCTGTTCTTGCCGCTGCTTAACTAGCGGCCGTCACACCTGGGAGTTCCGCGGCCCGGGATGGGGCGTCGATGAGCGGAGAACGTGCGTGCGCTAAGCTTTGCGCGCACCATGCATCATGAAGCTACTGAATCCGTCAGTGTGACGACTCACGGGCGGAGGAGGGAATGCAAAAAATCGTCTGCGCCCGGAGAAGGTCCCGAGGATGTGCTTTCGGACGGGGGTTCAACTCCCCCCATCTCCACCAAAAAGGCGGCTCCGCTTTGTGCGGGGCCGTCTTTTTGATCGCGGCATCGTAGGGTTGAACCCCACGTCCGCAAAACGCGAAGCGTTTTTTGAGCGCCGCACTGCGGCGCGGATTAGTTGCGAAGCAAGCCGCGCAGCGGCGAACTTCGCGGGGGTTCAACTCCCCCCATCTCCACCAAAAAAGGCAGCAGATTTTGATAGAAAGTATGCTGCCTTTTTCTTTGCTCAAAATATGGAGACGAAGGACCCGCGGCAGACTTGAGATTTCAAGCCGGCAGAGGAGATCTTTCTATATTGGGTCTTGCGCTCGTGTGGTATCATTAAAGTAGTATCGCGAAATCGGCATTTGTCATGATGTCGACAAATCAGTATTTTTCTCTTGAAATATATAAAAAACACATAAAAAAGTAGTACGCAACCGAAAAGTTGCCCAATAGTTGGTGGAGCAACTGGATATTTGCCAATACAATGAGCGTAGAAAAAGAGCTCAGAATCAGAAAGGAGAGCGGAATAATGAAATTTGGTTTAAGTCAGAATATCACGACAATTTTTGGATTCATCGTATTGGCTGTAATTGTATATGTGGTTTTCTTAGTTATCAAGGCATTGAGAAGATACACGAAATCGGAGGCAGTTCGCAAGGAAAAAGCAGAAAATGCGAAGACCCTTGGAGAGGTTATTAAGCAGCATAGAATGGTTTGTAAAATGACACAAGAGTTTGTTGCAGAATCGCTTGGTGTCAGCAGGCAAGCAGTGTCTAAATGGGAAAGTGGAGCCTCTGATCCAAGTACGACAAACTTGATGGCTTTGGCAAAATTGTTCGGTGTGGAAGCAGAAGATTTACTTAAGGAAACACGATAACTTCCGGTTTGTCGATTTGCACCCCTTAAACAGAAAGTGCACCCCCTGACAGGTAAAATGCACCCCCCTACGGTAAGCTTTTCACCCCCTTCGCAAATTCTATCCAAATATGATTTCCTTTCCATAAAAGGACTCTTTCTTTGATAGAAAGAGTCCTTTTACTTTTAGTGCCGGAAAACCCTTGCTTAACCGCCTCCTTTCATTTAGAATGTTTAACGAAAGAATCCATGGCAAGGAGGAGCATATTATGCCGGTAACCGACCCGAATGCACTGTTTACTCAGTATGAACGTCTGCTGGGACGATTCGGAAGCAACATACCCCAGAATCCCTCGGAGTTTCGCAAACAGATGGCCGATACGCCCTACGGGAAGCTCAGCGACTTTGAAAAGGTGATGCTGTTCCTCGCCGCCCGCGAGGAGAAACGCACGCCCGAAGATGACTTGGGCACGGGCATGTTCGATTTCAACTTCGCGAATTGGGCAAAGGGCGACATCATCAAGCGCAGATTAATAAGGTCCTATCTCGGCTTTGCCGAGACGATCAGAGAGTATGCCGAGGGCGAGGGCTGCCTGTTTGAGCTCGACGTGCTGGCAAACAAGGATCTGCTGGACAGCTTCCGCGGGACGAAGGACGAGCAGCTTCTGCGCGATGCCGGCGCGATTCTCGGCAGGGGGAAAGAAATCGACAAATTGATGTCCGACCCGGAGAGCGTCAAACGCGCCAATCAGCTTGCCGTGCTGCTGAAACGTTTCGGATACGGGGAAGCGGATCTTGAGAAAGCGGAGCCGAAGGAGATCAAAGGCTCCGACGAGTATCAGGCCATGGTCAAAACGGCGTTTGAGGCTTACCGCGCGGCGCGGGATAACAAGTACAAGCCGGAGATGGGCGAGCGCATTGTGCAAGCCTGCATCGCCTACAACAAGGGCAAAAAGTCCGTGCGCATGACCGAGTACGGGCGCAAGCGCTTTGAGGATTCCCTGAATCTGATGGCGACCTTCGCCGACCCGGACAACCCCGGGGTCAAGGCGAATATCGACCGCATCAACGAGGTGCGCAAGACAAAGCAAGGCGACAGGAACTTCGTGGACCTTACCCGCTACGGCGTGGGTTACGCCCTCGCCCAGGCGAACGTGGAACTGCTGAAAAGCACCCGGGGCAAGGCGCGCGACACCGTCGCGGATCTCCTGACGGGGGAAGGCGCGCGGCAGGCAAAGGAACTGTTCAGGCAAAAGCATGCGCAGGAAAAACTCAACGCGTACCGCAGTGAGGAAAACATAAATCGCCGCTCGCATGAGCTCACGATGCAGGGACAAAAACATCTGAGAGATGCCTGGGCGAAAAGCATTTTCAAGATTCCCAACAAAGCTTCCGCGTCGAGGCAGAAGCCGCCGGAAACGCGGACGGCGGCGGATATTGTATGCATCCACCTTGCCCAGGCGTATAACACATATCAACCGATGAAACAACAGCTCAGTTGGGATGCTCCTCTGCCCGCATCGCAGAAGACCTACACCGCGTCGCTGACCAATTCGTTTAAAAAGTTCAAGACGGATATGGCCATCGCCTACGCGACGATGCGCCTTTTCAAGCCGGACGCTCTGATGGACGCGAACGCCTTGAGTACAGTGCGCAAGGTATCGGGCGATATGGTCAACTTGATCCCGGACGACGCAAACGAAATCCAATACTACGGCGCCAATTTGCTCGTCCAGGACGGCAACGCGGCGAATCTCCTCGTCGACCTCGAGAGTTTTCCGATGAAAAACCTGGATAGGGTTTTCAATCTTGCGGACCCCACCGGCTATGTGATGGGGCATAACACAATCGACGATTTCCTCGAAGATAAGCCGATGACCCGCGCGGAGCACAGTCAGAGCCTGCTCGCGCACGCCACCGAGGTGATGAGCCAATACAGGACGCTCGTGGATCTGAATCCCCCGGGCAAGCCGATCACGGAGGAAATGGCGCTTGCGCGCAACACCTTCACATACTGCTGCGTCGCGGATAAAGTAATGACCTTCATGTATCCCGAAAAAGACGCTGTGCCGGACATGAACGCAGTGCGCAGCAAGGTGGATACCATGCTGAAGAATCCTGACTTCGTCGACCGGCTTTCCGTCGCGAATCCGGACAGCGACTTCGTCAGCCGGATCGAAACGCTCTGCACGCAGGAGCTGACGCGAAAAAAGGATACAGGGGCGGCTCACCTCTGACCCGGTTCCGGATATGCCCGCTCTGCCGGGAAGAACCGGGAACAGGCAAAACTAAAAAGAATGCTCGTCCCGCAAAGGCGGTGTGATATGGCATACAGCATCGACCCCATATCTGCTGACTGTTATCCGGGCACTTCGGTGCTGATCAACAAATTCGACATCTGTGACGAAGAAAAGCTGAATGAGATCGAAAGCGTGGTCTCCTCTGCCAGATCGGCGGAATGGCTGAACGCGCCGCAGACGGCAACATCAGTCTGCACAGGGCGCAACGGATCTACACAGGCAAATCTTCTATGATTGTGTTCATTGCCAGGGATAATCGAAATGTAGTTCTTTCCAAAAAGGCAGTCGCGAAAGCGGCTGCCTTTTTACGGGAGAGGAGTCCCGTCCAATGCCATCAACTTGAGCCTCAGTCATTCCGAGGCCGGTTCGCAAACCGGCCGTGGGAATCCGTCTCTTTTGCGGAGAGAAAACAGATTGCCACGGCCCATGATTGCGCGAGGGGTCCCGCCGCGAAGCGGTGGGCGCGTATTCCTCTGCCGGGGCCTCGCAATAATGATCATCGAATAGGGAAAACAATCGAAGTTTCGATTGTTTTCCTTGCCAAACGACACGTTTGGCAGAAAATGATTGTTCCAATCATTTTCCCGATGCTCATTGCAAGGAATATATGGCCAAACAGCTATGCTGTTTGGCTGAGCCGCAAAGCGGCTCGGCGAAATGCTTTATGGCATTTCGCCATCATATAGTCGTTATGACACGCGGTGACGAAAGCAGTGCTTTGAAGGCATTCTGACCTTTCTTTCCGTCTTTTTGTATGCTATAATCAAACCATCCAATCGCTGCGGTACAGCCGATACGCAGAAACAGCAGGCGCAACGGAGGAAAAACATGGCTGAAAGCAAGCAAATAACGCATTTGTCGAAGAAGCTTTGCGCGGGCGTTCTTGTGGCCACGATTTGTCTTTGTCTTCTGGCCGGATGCGCGCGCTCCGAACCGGAACCGGCCTACGACGTCCTGTTCTACGGAGATTCCATCACGGCCGGCGGCAATTTCGGCGATTACTTTCCCGATCTGAAAGTCGTGAACCTCGGCATCAACGGCGCGACGCTCGAGGATCTGACCGAGTGGGTGCCGCGGGTCAGCGCCAACCGCCCGGGCAAGATCTTTGTCATGGCCGGCAGCAACAACCTTGACTACACGAATGTGGATCAGTGTGTGGAACTGTTC
>JAFZQQ010000192.1 GCA_017620315.1 Oscillospiraceae bacterium
GCGTGCAGAGCGGGCAGGCCCAGGCTCCGCCCGATGCGAACGAGCCAGCCCCGGATGAGCCGGAGCCTTCAGGCGAGCCTCAGCAGACGTTGGCCGAGGACGGGAGCTATACCTCAAAGGAAGACGTCGCGCTGTACATCCATCTGTACGGTCATCTTCCGGGAAACTACATAACCAAAAAGGAAGCTGAGACCCTTGGCTGGAGCGGCGGTTCGCTTGAGCCTTACGCGCCGGGCAAATGTATCGGAGGCAGCCGCTTCGGGAACTACGAGGGTCTGCTCCCTTCCGCCGACGGCAGGCGCTGGACCGAATGTGATATCGACACGCTCGGCGCAAAAAGCCGGGGCGGAAAACGCATTGTGTTTTCAAACGACGGGCTGATCTACTATACCGGCGATCACTATCAAAGCTTTGAGCTTCTTTATGGAGGAGAATAGCGATGCGGGCAATCATCAACGGGACCAGGATAAAAAACCGAAAAACGCTACACAATGCTTTTGCAAGGCAGCTCAGTCTTCCGGAATGGTACGGGAGAAATCTTGACGCGCTCTACGACTGCCTTTCTGAGATCACCGAGGACAGCGAGATCATCCTTCGCAACCCGTCTCTGCTTCGTGAAACTTTCGGTACTTATGCCCAAATGCTTGAAACGGTTTTGCGCGACGTCTGCGACGAAAACCCGCACCTGCGCCTGACAGTGGAAAAGGATCGGGAACCCAAAAAGGAACCTGCCGATGATGCGGCGAAAACTGAAATGGAGGAATAGGATTTGTTTTTTTCCTTTCCGGCTCTGTCCCTGCTTGAATACCTGATATATATTATTGCCGCCGTGCTGCCCGCATACATTCTTTTACGATACGTTTATCGGCACGACACGATCGAGAAGGAACCGACGGGACTGCTGCTGACGCTGATCGGAGCCGGCTGTATCGCCGCTCTCTGTGCGGCTGTGCTGGAGTCGGTTGCAGGCTATCTGCTGCAGCTCATCCTCTCAGCCTCAAGCCCGGTTTATACTGTTCTTTTTGCGTTTCTCGGCATCGCTGCGGTCGAGGAGGGCGCTAAGCTGCTTTTTCTCAGGCTGCGAACCTGGAACCATCCCGCGTTCAACTATCGCTTTGACGGAATCGTGTATTCCGTTTTTGTCTCTTTGGGCTTCGCGGCGCTGGAAAACGTGCAGTATGTCATCAATTACGGGCTTTCCGTCTCTCTTCCGCGCGCATTGATGGCCATTCCCGGACATATGTCGTTCGCAGTCTTTATGGGTATTTGGTACGGACGCGGAAGACTGATGGAAAACCTCGGCGACCACCCTGCCGCAAACCGCTGCATTCTTAAAGGCTATATCTTCGCAGTGCTTTTGCATGGGTTTTACGACGCCTGTGCCATGATAAGCTCGGGCGTTTCCTCAGTGGTTTTCCTCTGCTTTATTATTGTGATGTTCTACCTCGCTTTTTCCTCTCTCAAGCATGCGTCTGCCACCGATGCGCCTATAACACCGTACGACGAGCCTGAAGAAGGCCCCTTTGAGCTATGAAAAAAGAGACGACGCGCGCGAGGCTGTGCCTCATTGCCTCAATGAGCATATTCGGCACCATAGGCATCCTGCGTCATTACCTTCCTGTCCCTTCCGGCTTTCTCGCTATGTTCCGCGGACTTGCGGGAACGCTGTTTCTTTTGCTTGTTGACCGTGTCCGCGGCAGGCAGCTTTCCCGCAAGGCTGTAAGTCAAAGCTTGCTCCCGCTTTGCGTATCCGGCGTGCTGATGGGACTGAATTGGATATTGATGTTTGAAGCTTATCGCTTCACCTCAGTTGCCACTGCGACGCTGTGCTACTATATGGCGCCTGTGTTCACGCTCTTGGCCGCACCCTTTGTGCTGCACGAACGCTTAACGCTGCGAAAGATCATCTGTGTTGCGGCCGCTCTTTTCGGTATGTTCCTTGTTTCCGGCGCAGCGTATTCCGGTTCCTCCGGCAGCTCCGGTATCGCAGGTGTCCTCTGCGCACTCGGCGCCGCAGTGCTGTATGCTGCGGTCGTTCTTATGAACAAGCGTATCTGCGGTGTTCCCGCCTCGGATAAGACGATCGTCCAGCTCGGAACCGCGGGCGTCGTGCTGATCCCCTACGTCCTGCTGACCGGCGAGCTTTCACAGGTCGAGCTGACGCCTTCGGTTGCGGTGTTGCTGCTGGTTGCGGGTCTTGTGCACACCGGTCTTTCATATTCGCTTTATTTTGCTTCTACAGACTACCTCCCGGCGCATACGCTTGCGCTTCTGAGCTATCTCGACCCGATAATCGCGGTCCTGCTCTCAGCGCTTTTGCTCCGCGAGCCTATGAGCCCGCTGCAGGGTCTTGGCGCCGTGCTGATCATTGCGGCCGCGGCTGTTGCGGAGCTGCCAGAACATAAAGGAAAACAAAAGGAGACAACAAAATGAGGCCCAAATACATATTCTTTGACATGGACGGCACGCTTCTCCCCATGGATGGAGCGGTATTTGCGAAGACCTATTTCAAGGTGCTGACGAAAAAGATGCTTCCGCACGGTTATGAGCCAAAACAGTTGATCGACGGCGTAAACGCCGGCATAACAGCAACGCAGAGCAACAACGGATTGCAAACAAACGAGGAGCTGTTCTGGGAACATTTTATAAAAGTCGTAGGCGAACGGGCTCTTGCCGACCGCGCCCTGTTCGATGATTTCTACGCCGTTGATTTTCAGCGGATCTCCTCGACCTGCGGCTATACCCCCGAAGCAAAGGCTACCGTCTCGCTCTGCCGTGAGCTCGGGTATCCCGTTGTGATCGCTACAGAGCCGATTTTCCCGCTAAACGCCATGGAAAGCCGGCTGCGCTGGGCGGGCGTCGATCCGGCGGAGCCTGTGATGATCACCTCCTACGAAACCAGTCACTTCACCAAACCGAGCCTTGGTTACTACCGTGAGATAACCGACAAGCTCGGCGTTGAACCGGGGGATTGCGTGATGATCGGGAACGATGTCGGCGAGGATATGCCCGCGGAGGATCTCGGTATGCGGGTCTTCCTTCTGACCGACTGCCTTATCAATAAGGAAAACGTCGACATCACGCGCTGGCCCAACGGCGGTTACCCCGAGCTGAAAAACTGGATACGTGCACTTGACA
>JAFZQQ010000193.1 GCA_017620315.1 Oscillospiraceae bacterium
ATCCTCTCGTGGGTCACCTGTATCAACGAGCTGAGCTGCTCGATCATGCTCTCGTCCGGGCGCAACGACACCCTTACGATCGCGGCATATACGGATATCGTGCGCAACTCGGTCGGCTCGGGCGCGGCGCTCTCCGCCATTCTGACGGTCACGAGCGGCGTGATACTCATTATCGCGCTGAAGATAACCAAGGGAAAGATCCGGGTGTGAGAGCATGGTCAAAAACATTCTTTTCGACATGGGCGGCGTGCTGCTTCGCTTCGAGCCCAGGCTTTTCGTCGGTCGTCTCGGTCTCGACGATGCGGACAGCGAGATCATTCTGCGCGAGGTCTTCCACAGTCTTGAATGGGTCTGCATGGATCGCAACTCCATGACTGAAGAGGAGGCCTTCCGCTCCATGTGTACGCGGATCCCAACGCGCCTGCATGCGGCGGCACGCGAGGTGTTTGACCACTGGGATATGCCTCGTCTTGAGATGGACGGTGCCTATGACCTTGTTAAAGAGCTGAGCGATAACGGCTATGGACTGTATCTTCTCTCAAATGCGAGTGTGCGCCACAGCAAATACTGGCCCGACCTTCCGCTGTCCAAATTCTTCGGCGACCGGCTGATGGTCTCGGCGTTCCACGGTGTTATGAAGCCCGAAGCGGCGTTTTTTGAAAAGGCGTTCGAGCTCTTTTCCCTCGACAGGCGCGAATGTCTGTTCATCGACGACTTCCCCGTTAATATGGAGGGCGCCATGCGCGTCGGTCTGGACGGGATAGTTTATCACGGGGATCCGGAGCTTCTGCGTGTGCGCCTCCGCGAAAAAGGCGTGAAAATATAAAATTACTGCGCGGCGCCGATGCGCCGCGCAGTAATTTTCAGTAGGAAATGAGGTTGAGAGCTTTGAGTGTGATACAAAGCGTTGCCGCCGCCTGCTCCCGCGTGACCTCGGAGTCGGGATCGATCTCTCTGAGATCGGCATAGAGCATATTTTGCTCGCCGGAATCGCTCATGACGCTTGCGCCTGTGCGTGCCCAAGGTCTCAGTGCCGCGTATTTCTCCGCAGCGAGCTGTTCGTCGGTAAGCTCCATCGCGTAGTCGTCGGCATAGAAGTTGAGGAAGCGAACCAGACGCCCCATGATCGTGATGAACTGCTCCTGCGTCAGCGTACCCTCGGGGTCAAAGCGGTTCTTGCCCACGCCGTTGATAAACCCCATGCTCGCAATGGCATTGACAGGCTCGCTGTACCACATTCCGTCGGGAACGTCGCTAAAGAGTCCGGAGGCCTTTATCTTGGTTCCGCCGGAGATGTTGAGCGCCTGAGCAAGCATGGCGCAGAACTGCGCGCGCGTGAGCTTGTCCGTCGGCGCAAAGCTTCCCTTTCCGTCACCGAGCAGTATGCCGTAAGTCCCGAGCGTGTTGATCTCGTTTGCGAAGGCGCTGTCCGTCACGTCGGAGAAGCCGCGCCAGGCCGCGGCGTCGCCATAGCGCACAAGCGCCTGCGCCGCGCTTATAGCCGTTCTCTCGCCCGCGCCGGTTTCAAACGCAACGTCGGCGTCCGGCGGCAAAGCGGAAAGCAACTCGGTAAAGGCGTCGGCAAACCTGTCCGTCTGCGCCTGCTCGAGATCGACGAAGAATCTGTTGCCGTTAAGCCTGAGGACCAGGCAGTCGCCCTCCGGTCTCACGGCGGACAGCAGCCTCGCGACGTCCGCGGTATACTTGTCCGCCACCCGCAGCGTCGGCAGCACTCCGATGCGGTCGGTCGTGCAGCCGTCGGCGCAGTAGAATCTGTACACTGTGATCTTAAGCGAGTCGCCGTGGAATATATCGGGATGGGTGGTCTCGTCAAAGGTCTGCTGCGCCGTACCCTTGCCGTAGGTGCGCGAGCCGATGATAATGCCCGCGCGCGCAGCGCGGATGTCCCCCGCGACGATCTCGGACGCGCTGGCCGAATAGCCGTTGACAAGCACAATGATCGGCTTTTCGGTCTCGGCGTCAAGCTTGTATCTTGCGCGAAGCGTCCTTCCGTCGCCGACGCGGTAATAGAGCACAGCTTCCCTGCCGGTCAGCGCGCCGAGCACGCCCACGGCGGCGTCTGCAAGCCCGCCCGTATTGTCGCGCAGATCGACGACCCACTGGTCGACCTCGTCGTCGTATTCATCAATGCCGACGAAGAAGTATTCCATCGTCTTCCCGCCGAAGCTTCCGCAGTCGATCGTACCTACGCCGTCCTTGATGGTAAAGACCGTGTTCTGCAGATAGAACCTCTGGCGGACTATGTGGTAATCACACACAGTACCATCTGTGTGCTTGACCGTGATGTTCACTCCGGTGCCGACCTCGCCAATGATAAGATCGCGAAGCTGTTCAGACGCCGGAACGCAGCTCACGCCGTCGACCCCGATGATAATGTCGTCCGGCTGCAGGCCCGCCTTTTCCGCCCCGCTGTCCGGCAGGATGGAGATTATGCGTATTCCGTCCGCGGTATACTCAACTCCCGCCCCTATGCCGATGAG
Organism: Oscillospiraceae bacterium; assembly: GCA_017620315.1. Taxonomy (GTDB): domain Bacteria; phylum Bacillota; class Clostridia; order Oscillospirales; family Oscillospiraceae; genus Hominicoprocola. Next base: position 2,502 of record JAFZQQ010000193.1, read on the forward strand.
CACGGTGTCGCCCTCCACCCTCAGATGGAACTCCTGATACGCTTCCTCATCCATATAGTAGGTATACGGGTCTCCGAGCGCCGCGAAAAGCTCGTCGAGCGTTTCGGCCTGATACACCGCCTCCGGAAGGTCGCTGACGTAGTAATACTCCAGCAGCTCTATCGCCTCCTGGACGGTAAGCGCGTCGGTAAAGGTAAAGCATAGCGCTAAAGCGCACAGCAGCGCGCAAAAGCGGCGCAGAAGCTTTTTCATAACTGATTCTCCTCGCAAGTAATAATCTATCAAAACATTATATAGCGCCGCGCGAAAAAAGCAACCGCAAATGTTGAAAAAAACGCGCTTATGCTCTATACTGTGTGTAACGCCCGCACAGGAGGTAAATGATGGACAGTCAAAACGGCATCGGAACGCTCTACATCGTGGCAACGCCGATCGGCAACTCACGGGACATGAGCGAGCGCGGTAGAGAAATACTGGAATCGGTTGACATAATTGCCGCAGAGGACACGCGTCGCAGCGTTGTTCTGCTCAACAAGCTTGGCATACACAACGACCTGTCCGCCAACCACAAGTTCAACGAGCATGGAAAGTCGAAGTGGTTTCTCTCACAGCTTCTGGAGGGCAAAAGCATCGCCGTCATCACAGATGCAGGCACGCCCTGCATTTCCGACCCCGGGAACGAGCTCATCAAGGCGGCGATAGAAAACGGCGTCCGCGTCGTGGGCATACCCGGCGCCTGCGCCGCAGTGACCGCGCTTTCCGTCTCGGGCTTTGACCTTTCGACCTTTTTCTTTTTCGGTTTTTTCCCTCGCGAAAATGCCGACCGCCGCCGCGTGCTGGACATGATGCGCAAGGGCGACACCGCGACCTACGCCTTCTACGAGTCCCCCAAACGGATCATGAGCGCCGTGGAGTTTCTTGAAGCCGAGAACGCCGGAGTAAAGCTGTGCCTGTGCAACGATATGACCAAGCTGCACGAAATGACCTTCCGCGGCACGCCCGCCGAGGTGAAGGAGCAGCTTCTTGCCAAAGGGAACTACGAAAAGGGCGAATACGCCATGATCGCCGAGGTGCAGGAGGACTGGCGGCTGCGCGAGGTGGAGCACATCAGCTCGCCGGAGGCGCTTCTGGTCGACTGCATGATCCAAAACGGCGTCAGTGCGAAGGACGCTATTCGTCTGCTGACAAAGGATGAGAACAACACCTACAGCAAAAATGAGCTCTATGCCGCTCACCTCGCGCTGAAAGAGTTGTTCTCATAGAAGAGTTTTACGTTATCAGGGCCTCCGCCGCACTGCGCTTACACGGCAGATCATAATGTGACCGCGAACCGCGCGCCGCCGCCTTCGCGGCTTTGCGCCTCAACGGTGCCGCCGTGGAGCTGCACGATGCGCTTGACCAGCGCCAGCCCCAGCCCGTTGCCCTTTGTTGTGCGCGAGGCGTCGCCCTGGTAAAACTTGTCGAACACATGCGCGCGCACCTCCTCTGTCATTCCGGAGCCGCTGTCGCACACGGCGATTTCGGTGCGCTCCCCCTTCTGCGCGACTGACACCTCCACCGTGCCGCCCTCCGGCGAAAACTTCACGGCATTGTCAAGCAGATTGATCCAGACCTGTCGCAGCAGCGGCTCGCTGCCCTCTAAGAAGACTTCGTCACCGTCAAAGGCGAAGTCTATTTTTTTATCCCGCCATTTCCCGTCCATGAGCGCGATGGCAAGGCGCAGCTGCTCGCTGACGTTGAAGCGCGTCTTGTCGGTGAGTATCGTCAGATTCTCAACGCGGGAGAGATCCAGAACGTTCTCCGCAAGCGTCGAGAGGCGCTCGGATTCCTCCAGAATGATGTCGAGGTATTCTCCGCGCTCGTCCTCTGTCAGGTCGTCCCATTTGAGCGCCTTGGCAAAGCCGCTGATCGAGACGATAGGCGTTTTGAACTCGTGAGAAAAATTGTTGATGAAGTCGCTTCGCAGCAGCTCGACGCTGCCCAGCTCCTGTGCCATGTGGTTGAACTTCTCGCCTAACATGCGGATCTCCTCGGAACCTCCGGGTGTGACGCGAACCGAATAGTCCCCCGCCGCCACCTTGTCCGTCGCCTCCATGACCTCGCTGAGCGGCCCGATAGACCGGCGGCTGAGAAAGACGGACAGCAGCGCGCCGAGCAGAAGGCTCGCAAGGGCGAATTCGATGTACGGCACCAGCTCGAAGCGCAGCATCACATGGGATCTGAACAGCAGAAACTGCACCGAGAGCACAAGAAACATCGACAGCAGCATCACGGCAAACACGAAAACCGCGAGCAGCAGCGAGAGCCGCAGCCGGTGGAGCCTTCCGTTACGCATGGCGGATCACCGCCTTATAGCCGACGCCGCGTATCGCAACGATCTCAAACTCGTTCCAGCCGTCGAAGCGCTTGCGCAGCCGGTTGACGTGGACGTTAACGGTCGTGTCCACCGTTTCGGACTCCATTCCCCATATATCGTCCATCAGCTGCAGGCGCGTGAAAATTTTGTCGGGTGTGGACAGAAGCTTATAGAGAAGGTAGAACTCCTTTTGGGGAAGCGTTTGCGAAACGCCCTCTCGCGAGACGGTCAGCGCGTCGTAATCAAGCGTGACCTTCCCGACGTGAAGCTTGCGCTCGTTCGTGATCTGCGCTCTGCGCAGCAGCGCCTTGATGCGCAGCAGCATTTCCTCCTCGTTGACCGGCTTGACAATATAGTCGTCGGTTCCTGCGATGAATCCGCGGCAGCGCTCCTCCGGCAGCTGCTTCGCCGTCACCATCAAAATGGGGATCGTACTGCCCGCCTCGCGCATGCGCTCGGTGAATTCATAGCCGTCCATGCGCGGCATCATCACGTCGAGCAAGATGAGGTCGATATGCTGCCTGTCTGTGATCTCCATCGCCTCGACGCCGTCGCGCGCGTGAAAAACCTCATACCCCGCGTGCTTCAACACCGCCTGCATCAGCTTGGCGGTGTTTTTGTCATCCTCTGCTACCCATATATGAAACATGGCTCATCCTCCCTGTCATGGGCATCATACACAGACATTATAAACTGAAAGTAAACAATATGCAAATTCACACAAAATTCAAAAAGATGTGCCGATAGTTTATTTTCAGTTTTTCAAACTGCGTTAGAATACCGCACAAATCAAGGAGGTGATACTGTTTTGCAATACCGGCACGAATGGAAACACGAGATCAGCTATCCCGATCTGCTGGCGATCCGCACGCGGCTGCGCGCCGTGGCACAGCCGGATCCGCACGCTGTCGACGGGAAATATCTGATCCGCAGTCTATACTTTGACGACCCGAGCGATAAGGCGCTGCGTGAAAAGCTGGACGGCGTGAACCTGCGCGAAAAGTTCCGCATCCGCTATTATAACGGCGACACGTCGCTGATCCATCTGGAGAAAAAGAGCAAGCTGAATGGCCTCGGCACTAAATTCAGCGCCCGGTTGACCGCGCGTGAGGCGCAGTCGATCGTGGACGGCGATACCGGCTGGATGATGGAATCCGCGCAGCCGCTAGTGCAGGAGCTTTACTGCAAGATGCGGTATCAGGGGCTTTGTCCCAAAACCATCGTGGACTACACGCGCGAGCCGTTTGTCTACGGCCCGGGGAACGTCCGCGTCACGTTTGACTACGACATCCGCACGGGGCTTGCGGGAACGGACTTTTTGAATCCCGATTGCCCGACGATCCCCGCCGGCGACACCCCGATCGTTCTTGAGGTCAAATGGGACGCCTTTCTCCCCTCGATCATCCGCGACGCCGTGCAGACGCCCGGCTGCCGCGTCGGAGCATTTTCCAAATACGCGCAATGTCGAATTTACGGATAAAAAGGAGTAAACAAGTATGAATTTCAGCGATATCTTCAAATCCAGCTTTCTGGACAACGTGAGCGCGATCAAGCCGCTCGACGCCATCCTCGCGCTCGCTCTCGCCTTCGGCGTGGGCCTGTTCATCTTCTTCATCTACCAAAAGACCTATCAGGGCGTGATGTACTCGTCCAGCTTCAGCGTCACGCTGATCGCGCTGACCATGATCTCAACCCTCGTCATTCTTGCGGTCACGTCCAACGTGGTGCTGTCCCTCGGCATGGTGGGCGCGCTGTCCATCGTACGTTTCCGCACGGCGATCAAGGAGCCTCTGGACATAGCGTTCCTGTTCTGGGCCATCGCGGCAGGCATCGTGCTCGCGGCGGGGCTCTTGCCGCTTGCGGTGCTCGGCAGCGTAGCGATCGGCTGCATCCTGCTCGTCTTCGTCAACCGCAAGAGCCACCTCAACCCCTACATCGTCGTCATACAGTGCGACGGAGCAGAGAGTGAGCGCAAGGCGCTTTCCTACCTCGGCGAGCACGCAAACAAGTGCGTCGTCAAGAGCAAAAGCGCGCAAAAGGGAGCGATCGAGCTCAACTGCGAGGTGCGGCTCAAGGAGGACAACACCGATTTTGTCAACGCGCTTGCGGATATGCAGGGTGTGCAGAGCGCTGTATTGGTCAGCTACAACGGAGACTATATGGGATAAGCAGCCATGTCTACTTCCAAAAACTTTGACCGCATCTGTATAGGCGTACTGATCCTGAGCATTCTGCTCACGGCGCTCTTTGTGAACGGCAAGGCGCTTGGGATCCAGACGGCAGACACGACGCTGGGGTATGAAAACCGCCTCTTTGACACGTCGCGCGTCCACACCATCGATCTGGTCATGGACGACTGGGACGGGTTTATCCAGTCCTGCACCAGCGAGGAATACGCCGCCTGTTCGGTCGTTATTGACGGCGAGGCGTATAAAAACGTCGCCATCCGCGGCAAGGGCAACACCTCTCTATCCTCAGTCAGCGCCATGGACAGCAGCCGCTACAGCTTTAAGATCGAATTCGACCAATACGACAGCGGCAAAACCTACCACGGGCTCGACAAGCTGAGCCTCAACAACATCATTCAGGATAACACCTATATGAAGGACTACCTGACCTACCGTCTGATGGCTGAGTTCGGCGTCGGCGCGCCGCTTTGCTCCTTTGTGTACATCACCGTGAACGGTGAGGACTGGGGTCTGTATCTTGCCGTGGAGGGCGTCGAGGACAGCTTCCTGAAGCGGAACTATGGCAGTGACGCGGGCGAGCTCTACAAGCCGGACAGCATGAGCTTCGGCGGCGGCGGTCCCGGCAACGGCAAGGACTTCAATATGGAGGACTTCTTCAAATCCGGCGACAACAATGCAAGCGAGTCTGACGACGCGCAGGGCTTCACCGCGCCGAGCGGCGGAAGTATGCCCGACTTTGGCGGCTTTTCTCCGGATTTCGGCGGAGGCATGCCCGATTTTGGCGGGAGTATGCCTGACTTTTCCGGGTCTGCGCCTGATTTTGGCGGGTCTGCGCCCGGCTCCGGCGAAGCCATGCCGGAATCTCCGGGCTTGTCCGGCGAAGGAGACGGCGAAAAGCGCGGCGGCTTCGACATGAAGGGCTTTGACTTCAAAGGCGCGTTCGGCGGTATGGGAAGCAGCGACGTAAAGCTGCAATACGCAAACGACGATCCCGACAGCTATTCCAATATCTTCGGCAATGCCAAGACCGATGTCAGCTATGCGGATCAAAAGCGTCTTATCGCATCGCTCAAAGCGCTCAGCGAGGGCACGGACGTCGAAAGCGCCGTGGACGCGGAGAAGGTCATCCGCTACTTTATCGTCCACAACTTTGTCTGCAACGGCGACAGCTATACCGGTTCCATCGTCCACAACTACTATCTTCACGAGGACGACGGGCTGCTCTCAATGATACCGTGGGATTACAATCTCGCCTTCGGCACCTTCCAGGGCAACGACGCGACCGGAACGGTCAACGACCCGATCGACTCGCCGCTGTCCGTCTCCGACGCAAGCGACCGTCCGATGTGGGGTTGGATCGTCTCGAACGAGGAGTACAAGGCGCAGTATCACGAGCTTTTTGCGGAGTTTCTCGACAGCGTGGACATTCAGGGCATCATCGACGACGCTTATGCGCTCATTGCGTCGTATGTGGAAAAAGATCCCACGGCGTTCTGCACCTATGAGGAGTTTGAAACCGCGGTCGCCACGCTCAAGAGCTTCTGCGCCCTGCGCGAGGAAAGCGTGCGCGGGCAGCTTGACGGCACGATCCCATCC
>JAFZQQ010000194.1 GCA_017620315.1 Oscillospiraceae bacterium
CGCTATCTTGCGGCGTAAAAAGCGGCCGGCAGCCGTAGCTGCCAGCCGAGAAAAAAATTATAGTTTTTCATTGTCCTCTTGACGGGGAGCGGTTCAAATATCCGCGCTTCCCTTTATTATATTGATTTTGCCATTCTATATGGTATAATAGCCGCAAAGCGGCTATTATACCTCAGACTGTCAAAGAATGCCCCGCAGGGTTTGCCGCCCGCAGGCGGCAAATGAACTTGATCGTATTTTCCACCGACACGCGCGGGGGAAAATACACCTTGCACGGAGTGGAAACAGCCGAAGCGCCGCCAGCGGCGGATGAAGCGAGGCTGTTTCGAGGCAGCGGCACGATTGTCGTGCCAGACTTGGCGCGACAATCGTAATGCCGCAACGGTGACAGGTGCGCCTTCGGCGTGCGGGAAGCGCAGTGAATTCCTCTCAAAAAGTGGCGCAAGACGCTTTTTTGACATTGTGGTATAATAACCTCAAATGTGTTTTTGCCGGGAGAGATAAAAGCTTGAAAAAGATCATGTTCTGCTTTGGGACGAGACCCGAGGCAATAAAAATGTGTCCGCTGATCATCGAGACTAAAAAGAGACCGGGGCTTGAGACGGTCGTCTGCGTCAGCGCGCAGCACCGCCAGATGCTCGATCAGGTGCTGGATGCGTTCGGCGTCGTGCCTGACTATGACCTCAATATCATGAAGGACAGGCAGACGCTTTTCGATATCACCACCAATGTGCTCAACGGGATAAAAGGCGTGTTGGAGGAGGTCAGGCCCGACATCGTGCTCGTTCACGGGGACACCTCGACGACCTTTGTGATGGCGCTTGCCTGCTTTTATTTGCAGATACCCGTGGGACACGTTGAGGCGGGACTTCGCACATACAATATCTACTCGCCCTATCCCGAGGAGTTCAATCGCGAGGCTGTGAGCGTGATAAGCCGCTACAACTTCGCGCCGACACCGCTTGCCAGAGACAATCTCCTGCGCGAGGGCAGGGCGGCAGAGAACATCTACGTTACCGGCAACACGGTGATCGACGCCATGCGCCATACCGTGCGCGAGGATTATTCACATCCCGAGCTTGACTGGGTGGGCGGCAACAAGCTTATTTTCATTACGGCGCACCGCCGCGAAAATCTCGGCGAGCCGATGCACCGCATGTTCAGAGCCATACGCCGCGTGCTGGACGAGCACCCCGACTGCAGGGCGGTCTATCCCATACACATGAACCCGGCGGTCAGAGAGGCCGCCGAAGCGGAGCTCGGAGACTGCGACAGGATACACATAATCGAGCCGATCGAGGTCTTCGACTGCCACAACTTTGAGGCGAGAGCCTACCTTTGCCTTACCGACTCCGGCGGCATACAGGAGGAGTGCCCGACCTACGGCGTGCCCGTGCTCGTCATGCGGGACACGACCGAGAGACCGGAGGGCGTCGACGCCGGAACGCTCAAACTCGTCGGCACAGACGAGGAGACGATCTACTCCGCCTTCAGGCTGCTGTTGGAGAACAGCGACGAGTATGAGCGCATGAGCCGCGCCTGCAACCCCTACGGCGACGGACATGCCTGCGAGCGCATTGCCGATATACTGGAGGGCAGACCGTATACTCCGTGGGAGCCCTGAAGAACGAACCATACAAACAGACTCTCGGGATAATTATTCCGGGAGCCTGTTTTTTTACATCCATACGGTAACTTATTGCTGTACTTAGACTGCGATAGGTGGATGCGAGAAGTCTGACGGAGAGACTTGAATACGGCGTACTGTAACTCGTTAAACACGCTAAGTTAAACGCAAATTTAATTATTTGACGAAACATGTCGAAAAAATTTTAGAACAAATATTCTATAAACGCTTGACAAGTTACGAAATGTGTGTTACACTCGGCGTAACCTAAAAAGATACGAACGCGAGATCAATGGGTGGTCGGGGCTGCGATCCTGTGATTTGTTCCCGCCAGGGCGGGGACCATAGCTTGAGAGGACGCGCATGGGGGATCTGGCGGACAAACGAAAGGGGGGAGAAGGACATGCCCGGAAAAAAGAAGTCCGCGGAGGACGACGACGCGAGGCTTACAAAGGGGGAGATCATAAAGGAGTATCTTGCGGTCTACAACAAGTGCATGACAGACGACCCGAAGTCCTTCGACGCAAAGGGGGCGCTGAGCGCGCTTGACCAGATAAGCAGAATGCTTGGGCTGGACACGCCGGAAGGAAGCGATCCCGATGCGGGAAGGGTGATACTGACGATTGCGGACGAGGTGGGCGGGCGTGGCGATTGAAATCAAATATCCGCAGCCCCAGCCGAAGCAGGAGCTGTTTTTCTCCGCGAGGGAGAGATACGTCTGCTACGGCGGGGCGCGCGGCGGCGGAAAGAGCTGGTGCGTCAGGCACAAGGCGGTGCTGATGGCGGCGAGATACGCCGGGATACGCATGCTCATCCTGCGGCGGACGCTTGTTGAGCTGAGGGAGAACCACATTAGGCCGATGCGCGCCATGCTCAAGGGCGTCGCGGACTACAGGGCGACAGACAAGACCTTTGAGTTCCCTAACGGAAGCCTGATCGTTTTCGGCTACTGTGACGGCGAGAGCGACGTCGACCAGTATCAGGGCCAGGAGTACGACGTCATCTTTATGGACGAGGCGACGCACTTTACCGAGTACCAGTACGCGACGCTGACCGCGTGCCTGCGCGGCGCAAATGATTTCCCGAAGCGCATGTATCTCACCTGCAATCCCGGAGGGCCGGGGCATGCCTGGGTGAAGCGGCTTTTCATCGACCGTGACTTTCGCGAGGGAGAGCGCCCGGAGGACTATGTGTTCATTCCGGCGAAGGTAACGGACAACCGCGTGCTGATGGAGAAGGACCCGGAGTACGTCAGAAGGCTCGACAATCTGCCGAGAGGACTGCGCGAGGCTTGGCGAGATGGGAAATGGGACGTCTTTGTCGGGCAGTTTTTTACGGAATGGGACAGGGACAGGCATGTCGTCGAGGCCTTTCAGCCGCCTTCGTGGTGGCGGTGGTACGTCACGATGGACTACGGACTCGACATGCTGGCTGCGCTGCTCATCGGTGTGGACGAAAAGGGCGACGCCTATGTCGTGGGCGAGGTCTACGAGGGACGCGACCTCGGCGACGGACACGACGGGCTCATCGTCAGCGAGGCGGCAAAGGCGGTGATCGAGCTTGCGGGAGAACGTGTGATCACCGCATACCTTGCGCCGCCGGACCTCTGGAACGCGCGACAGGAGACCGGCAGGAGCGTTGCGGATATATTTGCCGAGCATGGCGTCTATCTCACAAGGACGAGCAACGACCGCGTGGACGGATGGATGGCGGTAAAGGAATGGCTCAAGCCGCGCATCTGCGAGGACGGGGCGGAGCGGCCGCGGCTGAGGTTCTTTCCGAACTGCCGCAATATCATCCGCACGCTGCCGCTTTTGCAGTACGATGAGCGCCGCCCAAACGACGTGAGCAATTCACCGCACGAGCTGACGCATGCGCCGGACGCGCTGAGGGGCTTTTGCGTGTACCGCACGATTAAAGGAAATGAGCCCGCGGCGCAGACAAGGGTAAAGCTTATAGACCGGCTTGAGCCGAAAAGCAAAAGGAGGAGAACAAGAACATGAGCTTTTTTAAGAGAACGCCCGTGCCAAAGGAGCTTGAGAGAGGGCGGATCTACGATTATTCGACGAGCGAGGGGCGTATTGCCACGGCGGAGTGGCTGTTTCAGCAGGCAAAGGACGAGCGTGCGGTGCGCGAGGCGGAATGGCGGAGATACAACGACTATTACAACTTTGCGCACGACGCAGCGCGCGAAATGGCGGAGTCCTTCGAGGACAGCGGGCTTCCGTGGACGCCCGCCTGCGTGCCCGACCCGTACATCATGGTCGAGAGCCAGATAGATCCGGAGCTGCCGCAGCCGGAGTTCCACGGGCGCGACGACGATCTGGACAGCGTCAGGGCGCATGAGCGTGAGCTGGCGGTCAGGTACATCGTTGAGGAAAACAGGCTCGGCGACCTGAACACATCGAACGAGCGTCGGCTGCGCAAGTTAGGCGACGCCTTCTGGAAGGCGTACTGGGACGAGACCATGCCCTGCGGCGACCGGCGCGGTAACATCCGCGTCAGAGATATCGCGCCGCAGGATATCTATCCCGACCCCACGGCGGGAGCGGAGGGTCTGCAGGCGGGCGAATACGTCTTCTATGTCTACACGATGCACAAGCTCAAATTCTGGCGGCTCTATCACGACGAGCTGACAAAACGGGACAAGGTGCTTGACGACGTTGTATCGGCGGTCAACTACCGTGAAATGGACGATGCGCTGGAGCTGTACACGCAGTCTACGGCATCACGGGACGACCTTGTTCAGATACTGGAGTTCTGGTACAGGCAGCCCTTTGACACAAAGGATGCGCCGGCGGGCGCTGTCGGTTGCAGCATACAGGCGGGCGGCCTGGAGCTGCGGCACATACCAAACTATTGGGAGAAGACAGGCAGGCAGTGCGAGCTGTTCCCGTTCGTGCATTACTGGTGTATCCGCGACGAGACGCAGTTCTGGAACCGCAGCGAGCTTGAGCCGATACTTTCCCTTGTGGACGCGGCGGACCGCGAGCTGGCCACGGGCCTATTCAACGACGCGATGATGGCGAACGACGTCATCATCATGGAGGACGGCGCGCTTGCTCCGGGAGAAGAACTGACGAATGTGCCCGGCGCGGTGGTAAAGGTGAACCAGGGGCGCGGCGGAGGCATCGCGAGGCTCGGCGGTCTCAGCGACGGCATCAAGAGCGTCAATATGGTGGAATGGCTGCTCGGCCAGATACAGCGCGCGAACAGAAACTACGACTCGAACAACGGGCGCGAGACCGCGCGCGTGACGACCGCGAGCGGGCTGCTGCAGCTGCGAAGTGACGCTCAGGCGCAGACGCAGATTAAGACCGCGGACAGAAACGCGGGTTTCTGCCGACTCTATGAGCTTTTGGACTGGCTTGCGCTGGAGTTTTTCGACGACGACAGACTGCTTTACATAGGCGCGAAGCGAAGCGGAGAAGGCGGTGAAAGCGTCGTATTCAACAGTGGGAACTACGCGCGTGTTATACCGGAGATCAAAGACCCGGTCACGGGCGAGACCGTGCGCATGGAAAGCTTATATTATCCCAGAGTGGACGTGACTGTCACCTGCGGGGACGCAATATCGAAGACTCCCGGCGCCACCGTTGAGCTGCTCGATAAGCTGGCGGCAACGCAGGTGACAGAGGACAACTGGAAGCTTCTCGCGGCTATGCTGGATTATCTGGACGTTCCGCAGAAGCATGAGATCGCCGACGGTTGGCGTGAGAAATTCGACGCGGCAGCGCGGCAGAGCACACAAGGGTCGACGCGGCGTGGGAACGGAATGCCCGAGCCTGTTCCTTACGGCGTTGATATAAATGGAGAAGGGGGTATGGTTTATGGACTATGACGAGAAAGCCGGGCAGACGACGCCGGACGCAGACGTCGGCTCCGACGGCACAGAGGAGGACCTTGAGCGCGGCGACTTCGACATGGTGGACAGCGAGCGGAGCGGAGATGCTGACAACGCGGAAGAAACGAAGGGAGGTGAGGAAAATGCCGCAAAAGGCGTCAGAGTAAAACAGTTCCCTGCTGCGACGGGTGAGCAGCTCAGGTTTATCCAAAGGGACGTTGCGGATTTTGTCGCAAGGCATCCCGGCTTCGGGCCCGATGAGCTTTCGGCGCTTGAGAACAATTCGCGCTTCCGCCAGTTCTGCGGCACGCGCTTCGGAAGGGAGCCGCTCTCGGAGCTCTACGAAGACTATGTGTCTGTCGTCGGCAGTGCCGGCAAGGCTGCGGTCAGCAAGGCGGAGAGAAGAGCGGCGCGCTCCACGGGCGGAGGCAGCGCCGCGGGCGGCGCGCTGACTCCTGCGCAGCGCGATGTGCTCAACGAATGGAATGCTGAGCATCCGGAAATGAAAATGACGGCAAAAGAATTTTTGAGGAGGTAATTGTTATGAAGTTTTATCAGAAGCTCGACGGCGGCGTACATATCTCCGCCAGAGAGTATGACGTCGCCTATAACACGGCGATCACGGAGGGCCAGCTCGTCAAGCTGAGCGGCGGCAAGGTCGTGTCAGCGGCGGCGGCGGAGACCGGAGCCGTGCTCGGCGTGGCGGCGGAGAATCACAGCGGCGTCGCAGACGCTCTCGATCCCAGGGCAAACGGCGTAAGGCTGCTGGTCATCGACGATCCCGACGCTGTGTTCCAGTGCAGCGTGCCGCAGGTGACTGCGTCCAGCGGAAGCTCGACCACGCTGGTGTTCACCGCGGGCCAGTATTTCGCTGCGGACGATTTCAACGGCGGATATGTGAAGCTTGTCAGCAAAGCGAGCGGCAGCACCAACACCGACGAGATCGGCACGGTGCGCGAGATCACCGACTATGCCGTGACCGCAAGCACGTCCGGCACATTTACGCTGCCGAGCGGCGGCACGCCCAACGAGGGCGATGTTTACGCGGTGTTCCCGCCCGTGGGCTTTGCCAAGGGCAATTTGAACACCGCCAGAGACGGAGTCGTGCTCAGCGCCTCGGCCAATCTGCCGCTGCGTGTGATCGGCTTTGACCTTGCGTTCGACAAGATAAACCTTATGGCAAAGAAGCATGTCTTTGCCGTGGATGCGTAAAAAGGAGAATATGATATGCCTGTTATGACTAACTGGAAGACCGACAACTACAAGCTCGTCGGCAAGGCGTTCGAGTACGCCTATGATAACCGTCTCAACAAGTTTCTGAGCATCGTGGGGACCACGAACAGCAAGAGCATCGACTATGAGCTCACCGCCGGCGGCGGTTACGGCGAGATGCCCGCCTACGACGGCAACAATCTCAACGAGGGTGTCAAGAAGCGCGGCTTTAAGACCGTCATCACGCCGGAGGAATTCTCACTCTCCGAGAGTGTGGGCTACAAGCAGGCGAAGGTCGACAAGAGCGGCGAGTGCGCCCGCGTCGGAAAGATGCTCGGAAACAGCGCCGCGATGACCGTGTATATGCATATGCTGCGCATGTTTTCCGGCGCCTTTGACCCGACCAAGCTCGGCGGCGACGGCAAGAGCTGGGCGGCGACCGATCACCCCGTGGCGTCCAAGGGCTCGCAGGGGCGCAAGTTCGTGGCTGACCCTGACAGCGGCACCTATTCCAACCTTGTCACCGATACCCTCAGCGTCGCAAACATCACAAAAGCCCAGGCGCTCGGCGGGCGCATGACCACGCCGGACGGACTGCCCTTCCTTGCGGATTACAGCCTGCTGCTTGTCTCACCCGAGCTGGAATCCGAGGCAAAGAAGATCTGCGGCGATCACGGCAAGTTCCGCCCGAGCAGAAACCCTGCGGACGATACCAACGCCGCAAACCCGCTTGCCGACCTTCAGTATATGGTCATCGGCGGAGGCGCGGACGGCTTTTCCAAAAAGCAGTGGGCGATCTGCGATCCCGCGCTGATGCGCGAAATGGTCAAGCTTGTGTATATCACAAAGCCCACCGTCATGCAGACCGCGCTCGACAATCCGCTCAAGGACCTGTATACGGGATATGTTGACTTTGGCTGCGGCTGGGGCGACGCAAGAGAAATTATATTCTCAGATCCGGCATAATTGTGCCCAAAAAGTAGCATAAAAAGTCACAATTTCGATAATTGTCCGCGGCGGTGTCGCCGCCGCGGACAATTATGAGGAGAGGGTCGGTTATGACATTGAACGAAGGAAAAAGAAAAGTTCTGATGTTGCTTGACGAGTATTCAAGCGGGGGAGCGGTTGAATTCGACGCTGATATCGACGTCAGGATGAACGACTTTTTTGACGCCGCTCAGAAGGACATCGCCCAGTGGCAGCCGATTGTGCGACGCGCTGAGGTAACGCTTGACGGCACCGGACAGCAGGAGCTTCCCGC
>JAFZQQ010000195.1 GCA_017620315.1 Oscillospiraceae bacterium
GATCGCCCGGAACATCTGGGCGGGCATCGTCAGCACGGTGTAGCCGATCTCCTCCAGCTTTGAGGCGCGGTCATAGCTCTCAACATCCTGCGAGAAGCGCGTGACCGCATTCGAGAGGCCGTAGAGCGTGAAGTCCTTGCCGTCAAGCAGGTGCTTCATGATGCCCTTGCCCTCCTCCTCGGTGTAGCCGAAGCTGCTGCCGGTCATTTTGATTAGGTTGGGGATGTTGCCCGTGTCGAGGGAAATCCCCTGCGCCTTGCGCATCTGATCCACAACGACAGCGAACTTCGCTTCGTCGACCGCGGCGCGCACGGAATCCTGGAGCTTTTTCACAAACGCCTTCTGATCCGCCTCGATCGTCTCGTCCGAGTAGATCAGGTAGTTCTCGTCGGCGGTGTTGATCCTGCCCACATGGTTTCTGCGCGTGCCGGCTTCCGTCACCGTCATGCCGTTGAGGCAGAACAGGCGGTAGATCATGGGATGGACGCTCACCGCGCCCTGTCCGGTCTCGCTGTTGCGGATCACGATGCCCGCCTGCACCACGTCGCCCTTGCTGACCTCTGTGGTGAGCCTCGGGTTGACGGCCTTGATGAACATGGCGTTCTCGGTCACCTCACAGCTTTCGATGGTCGCATCGGGCATATCCGCGATGATCGGCAGCGTGATCTGCGCGATATCGAAGTTGTCGATGCGCCGGTAGCGGTTGGAGAGGAACGCCCGTGCGTGTCCGTCAAGCGTACGGATCATGCGCTGCTCGGGATTCCTCCCAAACCAGCGGTTGACGTTGTACGCCAGAAGTTCGGGGTCCTCGCTTTGCATCCGGTCATAGTACTTGCGAGGGATGCTGAGATAGGCTCCGATCTGCTCATGGGCGGTCTGTCGGATATCCAGCGGCTCGACGATGTCCTCGTCCTGATTGTCCAGAACGTGCAGCAGCGGCGTGCCGTTGTAGCTCTCCATACGCACCTTCGAGGTGTCGACGAGGTAGTCCGCTTTATTCTGATTCTGGCGATCCAGCTCCTTTGCAAGCTCCTGAATGGTCCTTCCCAGTTTCATGCTGTCCTCCTCTCTTCCGCTACCATGCCAGCTGGAGGCGGTCTTCCTGCACTGCGGCGCCAAGACCGTCCTGCGTCAGAACCTCGACGAGCTTCGGCCAGTAGACCTTCGCCGGCATATCGGGAAGCGCCGTCTTGAGCGGGATCTCTTCGCCATCGGCCGTCGGCTTTGTGTAGAGCTCGCCGTTCTCCATGAGATACAGCCTGTTGTAGCCGCGGGAATTGAGGTCGTTGACGATGTCATGAATGATGGACTTTGCCCGCGTGTCGTACCAAACGCGCGGGTTAAGCGCCGGCTGTTTTTTCTCCTCGCCCGTCGATTCGCTCCTGACAGGCGCCACCTTGACCAGCATACAGGAGAGATTGGCGTATTCGTCCAGCGTGACGTCCGCAAACTCAAAGCCAGGCACACCATAGATACGGATGCGTCCGGTCCCGCCGTTTGCTACGAAGAGCACGGGATTTTCCATCGTCCACTCCCAGTTTGCGTCCGGGTAACAGCTGCGCAGCGCCGCGGACACACGGTAGCTGACGTGGCGCAGAAGCAGACGCGCAAGGCGCTCGTCGGTCACGCCGTCGTCGTTCAGCTCCTTGATCTCCCTACCGATACGCTTCTGCCGTTTCTTTTCGAGGCGGTCGAGGCGATGCAGTGGGATCAGGCAGAAAAGGATGGCCCAGAGCGCCCAAACGCCAACGACCAGCACAAGGAGCGGAAGCTCCCACGCTCCGCGGGCCAGCGCACAGATCGCGATGACCGCGCCGATCAGGATGCCGATGCTGCCCCAAAGGGGCGATTTGGAATGATTCATGTCGTTTCACCTTTCTTCTTTTTCTGCAGAAAAACAAAAAAAGAGGCACTATACCGATGTTCATTCCAGAAACATTCAGTATAGTGCCTCAATGCGCTGTGCCGGAGCGTCTCCCCGGCAGGTTTTCCCGATCCCCGCTGACGACCGCGGCGTAGCCGTCGGTGCTTTGCGTGACCGGTCCGTTCTTTTGTTGGACATCTTTGCTGCCCCTGTCTGCTCAGCCGCATAAATGGCTGAGGCATCTTCCTCCTTTCCGCCGTAAAGGCTAAATTTACGCATAAAGATACGCCGGCATATCCCCGCACCCGGAAATGGGCGCAGTTATACAACCAGCGTTACGTACAAAACCCAGCATAACGTGTGCAATGCGGAAAACCGAAGTCTTCTGCGGAAGGCGATAAAGCCAACCCCCATTCGGGGACGCACCATCGATCAATAACGGGGGCATTTTACCACCTGGGTTTGAGGATGTCAAGGGCTTTTCGTCGAGAGCTGTCGGTAAGTCAGAATCTTAAATAATCGGTGCCCGCGTCCATCGTCAGCCGGATAAGACGATCCGGATAGCTCACCGGCTCGGCGTCCACTCCAAGTAGGCTCAAGAGCATGGCAAAGGCGTCATGCAGCCCATTCTGCTCGTCCCGGTTGTATATCACGGAATACTGAGGATGGTTTTGCCAGAGCGCGTTATGGAGCGCGCGGAGATCGAGCAGGCCGCTCGAAAGTATCTCGGGGAACTCCCCCGCCAGCTCAAAGAGCGCAAGCGCGCCGTCCGATTCCTTGAAGAACAGATAGCCCATGGTCGCGTCGATCCCCTGCTCCCTGTCATACGCCGTCTGCTCGCCGAGCTGCTTTGCGTAGTCTGAAAGCGACGCCTCCCACATCGGGTAGCAGACCGCGACCATGCGCTCGCATTGGTCTGTCTCCAGCGCGATGACGCCGTTTATGATGGTTTTGTAGCGCGTCATCGTCCCGCGCGGCGTATGGATCGGCGCCGGAAAACTGCCGAAATACTCAGGATTGTTCTCCATTGCATAAGACGCTATGGTGAGAAGCGATTCCCCGTCAGGCAGCGGTAAGCCGTTCTTTTTCCGATAGCGTGATATCTCATACTTGATCACGTCCCTGCCGCCCTCCGGCTCGTCGATTCTGCAGGCAAGCAGCTCCGGATGGTGTGGAAGGAGCTTACCGTATGCTTTCGCGGCCTCGCTGATGCAAGAGGCTCCGCGTTCGATGATATAGTATTCCTGTGCAAAACGCCCGTCGCCTTCGCTTGCCGCATAGTAAACGCCGGGGCAAAGAAGCTCCGAGTCAACGATAGTTCCGAGATCTTCCTCAATATCAAATGGCAGCTCAACAGGCTGCTCCATATTTCTTTTGTCCATTTTCTTTTCCACCCAATGTAATATTATATTTGTTACTTATACTAACAAATACAGGTGGTTTTAGTCAATAGCACAATTAGTTAAACTAACATTAGGAAGTGGTGCTATTGTGAAAGAAAAGAAGCCTATCAATATTGAGGTGGGTCAAAGGATCAAGGAGCGCAGAGAGGCCGCCGGCCTGACGCAAGAGACGCTTGCGGAAATGGTCGGTCTCGGCGTCAAGCACATATCGGCAATCGAGCGCGGCGCGATCGGTGTTTCCCTGCCAACGCTCAAGCGCGTGTGTTCCGTTCTGTCCGTATCTGCGGATGACCTGCTGTTCGATCCGCCCGATGCCGCGGCGCAAAGCGAGCAGGAGCGGACGATCCATCAGGTCTCGAAACGGTTGTCCCGCCTCCCCGCCAACGAGCTCAAGGTCATGAAGGAGCTGCTTGATAAGGCGTTTGAGGCGATGGCCGTTGCCAAAGAGGATCAAAAAGCCCAATAAAACGCAAAAAAGCCCTCATTCGGCATTTGATCGTGCCGAATGAGGGATATGCCGTTTCGTGCGTTATTATTCTGTTCTGATTCTGATATTATTCCGAGCATAGCGACGCTCGAAACGCTCTGCGCCGCGTTCGGGATCTCGCTCTGCCAGTTTTTCGCGGAGGGAACGTCGATCTCCCAGACCGACGAGCGGCAGGTGTTGTTGGAGCGTTTGGAGATGCTGACCGCCGAGCAGAAAAAGGTGCTGCTGGATTTGATGGAGCAGATGGTCTAACCGCATAAA
>JAFZQQ010000196.1 GCA_017620315.1 Oscillospiraceae bacterium
CGGCGTCGACGAGGTATACGCCGGACTGCTGCCCGCGGACAAGGTCGCAAAGGTCGAGGAGCTGCTCGCCGGGATGAACGGCAGAGCCAAGCTCGCGTTCGTCGGCGACGGCGTGAACGACGCGCCGGTGCTGACGCGTTCGGACGTCGGAATAGCCATGGGCGCGCTGGGCTCGGATGCGGCGATCGAGGCCGCGGACGTCGTGCTGATGGACGACGACCCGCTGCAGATACCCAAGGCGATACGCATCTCACGCAAGTGCATCGGCATCGTCTGGCAGAACATCGTCTTCGCGCTTGCCGTCAAGCTCACCTGCCTCGCGCTCGGCGCGCTGGGAATGGCGAATATGTGGCTCGCGATCTTCGCCGACGTCGGCGTGATGATCCTGGCGGTCCTCAACGCCATCCGTGCGTTGCATGTGAGGAAAGTATAACCTTACGCAACACCCCCCCTGTAGAAAGCACCGGAACGCGCTTTCCACAGGGGGGAATTACCTTGCAGCATAAGAGACTTACAGAATAATAGCTGCATATGTTCTGTATATCTACAGCGGTATGATCCGCTGTATCGCGTTATACCGTGCAATATCACATCCTTTATGTGCGATATTATTGCAATTATCGACTGGTTTGTCATGCTTTGCTTAAAAGCGACGTTTTAGCCTTAATTCGTACTGCTTGTTTTGAATCAAATGCTGTCAAGTATCGTGATCGGCGGACAGAGAATTATTGACCGATTCCCTTTACAAAATGTATATACATGTGATAAAATGTATTGCGTTGAGCATCACTGTGTTCGCGAATCCCCCCGACTGAAAGGGCGGTGCAAAAAACTGCCATCTCGCGTTTTTTTTCGTATCAACGAACGGGACTGCGAAAAAGCAGAAGATATAAGAGAGGGAGACGGGCTATGAGAACAAAAAGACTTTTGGCGAGACTTCTGACGCTCTGTATGGTACTGTCGCTCCTGCCGCTCGCGGAGATGACTGCGCTGGCGGAGAGCAATGAGGACGACGGCGGCGGCGACACCAGCATCGTGGTCGTGACACCGGACGAGGACCGGCCCATCGTTGTGGACCCGGAGGACGGCAACGTGCAGGTCGACGTCGAGCTTCCCGAGGATTTTCAGATCATCGTCACGATGGACTATCCGTGGCATGGCGGCGGCACGGCGAGGAACCCCTTCCTCATTGAGGACGCTGAGGACCTGCAGCTGCTTGCCGAGGGCGTTCAGCAGCTGGAGGGCGTCGCAAAGGCGCGCTACCGCCTGACAAATGACATCGACCTGTCCTCGGTCTGCGGCCCGGAGGTGGGGAACTGGCTCCCCATCGGCAGCGACGATCATCCGTTTCGCGGCGTCCTTGACGGCGCGGGCCACAAGATCTCCGGGCTCTATATCACCGGCAGCGGCAGCGGGCACGCCCTGTTCGGCACGTCCTGCGGCTACGTTCTCAACCTGACCGTGGACGGTACGGTGTCCGGCTCCAAATACGCTGCGGGTATCGTGGCGAAGAATTGCAGTCTGCTCGGCGGCTGCGTTTTTAAGGGCACGGTGTCCGGCATCAATGAGAACAGCAGCGGGATTGGCGGCATAGCGGGTATCAACGGCAGCGTTGTTTTGGGCTGCCGCAATGACGGCGTCGTTTCCACAGGGTGTGAGATGGGCGGCGTCGTCGGGTGCAACTGGGGCGGCAGACTCTGCCTTTGTACCAATAAGGGCACGGTCAAGAACAGCGCGCAGGAACGTGTCGGCGGCGTCGCCGGCATCACCGGATACAACACCAGGGTCGCGTACTGCTACAACTACGGCACGTTTGAAAATGTTTCGATTCCCGGCGGCATCGCCGGCGAGGTCTACAACGGCAGAGTGGAGAACTGCGTGAACTACGCTGCCGTGAGCGGCACCAGCTCCGCGGGCGGTATCGCGGGCCGCATCGTTGAGGGCGGCGTCGTCGTGTACTGCAAGAACTACGCCGCCGTCGGCGCAAAGAGTAAAGTCGGCGGCATCTGCGCGGAATTGGTGAACGGCTCGGTCGAGGACTGCATCAACAGCGTGCCCGTCAGCGGCGAGACCTATGTCGGCGGTATCGCGGGATTTTCGGGCGGCACGGTGAGCGGATGCGTGAACACCGGCGAGATCACGGCGTCGGTGGGCAGAGTGGGCGGCATCATCGGCCGCAGCTACACCGCCGGCACCGTCGGATGCTGCAACCTGGGCGACGTGACCTGCACGGATACAAGCAACGCGAAAAACGACAGTAAATACGGCAAGGCGGGCGGCATCATCGGCGAGTCTATCGACAGCAGCACCAGCGCCTGCCTCAACAGCGGAACGATCTCCAGCGACATCGAGGCGGGCGGCATTGCCGGCGAACTGTGGGGCGGCGAAGCCCTGCGCTGCCAGAACCTCGGCACCGTCAAGCCATACAATAAGAGACATAATTTCGGCTACGGCGGTATCGTCGGGTATGCAGACCGCTCAAAGGTGGAGGACTGCCGCAACGACGGAACGATAAAGGGATGGAGAGAAAAGGACGGCGCCGTTGAGTACAATGA
>JAFZQQ010000001.1 GCA_017620315.1 Oscillospiraceae bacterium
ATGGAATCCATACCCTTTTGCAGCTCCGCGTCAAGTTCGGCTCTTGTAAGGGAGCCCTCTGCTATGGGTTTCCTGGCAGGCTTAACGGAAGCGGAGATTTCAAAAGGAATCTTGCGGTCACGGAGCGCGCGCTTGGCGTAAATGGTAAAGAATGTGGTGAGATTCATTCCCATCTCCTCGCACATCTCGTCAAGCTCTTTTTTCATTGCATCATCAAAGCGAAGACTGACTGTAGTCATGTTCAGCAACTCCTCTCAAACACTACTTGAATGTATTATATGTCAAATCGAAGCAATATGCAAGCAAAATTATTGCAGCATATTCAAGAAAGCGGGTGATAGCATTTTCATATGGGACTTTGTCGCGTCCACGGTACTCGACAGCATTCTGGACTGGATATTCGCGCAGATCATGGGCTTTCTCGCCAACTTCTTCGCGCAGATGGGCAACATGGGCGTCGAGGTCTTTGACCTCCCGTGGGTGCAGGGCGTCGTGGGCTTTTTCTATAAGCTCGGCTGGGCGCTCTACGCCGTCAGTCTCGTGGTATGCGCCTTTGAGTGCGGCGTCGAATACTCGTCGGGCCGCGGGAACGTGAAACGGGCGGCGGTCAACGCGCTCAAGGGCTTTATGGCGGTTTCGCTGTTCACCACCGTACCCGTGCGCCTCTACGCGCTGTCGGTTTCCTTGCAGGGAACGCTTGCCTACGGCATCACGGGCGCTGGGACGAGCATCGGCTCGGTCGGCGAGGAGATCGTCAATGAGTTCACGACTGCGGACGGCCTTGCCGATGCGCTCTCGAACGCACACTTCGGCCTCGGCGTGCTGACCAGCCCGATCATGTTTCTTTTCTGCATTATCCTTATGGCCTACGCGGTCATCAAGGTTTTTTTCGCCAACCTCAAGCGCGGCGGCATCCTGCTCATCCAGATCGCGGTCGGCTCGCTCTATATGTTCAGTATTTCGCGCGGTTACCTTGACCCGTTCACGCAATGGATGAAGCAGGTCATTGGATTGTGCCTCACCGCGTTTCTGCAATCCACCATCCTCGTCGCGGGCCTCATGGCGTTTCGGGACCATGCCCTGCTGGGCCTCGGACTCATGCTCTCCGCGACGGAGGTGCCGAGGATCGCTGGCGCGTTCGGGCTCGACACCAGCACCAAGGCGAACATCATGTCCGCCATCTACACCGCGCAGACCGCCGTGAACACCACGAAAACGATCATCGCGGCGGCGAAATAACGCAGAAGGAGAAAAAAGCAAATGCTCACAATGGGCAGCCTCTTCGATGGGATCGGAGGCTTCCCGCTGGCCGCGGTGCGACATGGCATCGTGCCGCTGTGGGCGAGTGAGATCGAACCCTTTCCCATCGAAGTAACCAAATATCATTTTCCCGATATGATCCATGTCGGGGATATCACAAAACTCAATGGCGCGGAGCTGCCGCCCGTGGACATCGTCTGCGGCGGCAGCCCGTGCCAGGACCTCTCCGTCGCCGGAGCGCGCGCCGGGCTTGCCGGTGAGCGTTCCGGCCTTTTCATGGAGCAGGTCCGCATTGTGGAGGAGATGAGAGATGCAGATATACGAGATGGACAACCAGCTCTGTTTGTTCGTCCCCGATTCCTTGTGTGGGAAAACGTCCCCGGAGCCATTTCCAGCGGCGAACCAAAGGGAGAGGACTTCCGCATTGTCCTGGAGGAAATTTGCCGAATTAAGTGCGGTTCCGTTCATGTCCCTCGACCTGACGCCGGGAAATGGGAACCTGCTGGGCGAATTTTATTGGGAACTGATTTCTCCCTGGCTTGGAGAGTCCTCGACGCTCAATACTGGGGTGTCGCCCAACGCCGCCGTCGTATCTTCCTTGTCGCAGATTTTGGAGGCCGCACCGCACCCGCGATACTATTTAAGCGCCGTCGCGTGCCTTGGTATCCTCCGCAGGGCGAAGGAGCGCGGGAAGGCGCTCCCGCTTACTCTGGAATCGGCATTGCGGATACAAGCAGGGCTGCCCCCGTTGAGGCAGACGACGATCCCGACGGGTGACGCATACCACATCAACCAGCGCAACGAGGGCATCGACCTCGGCGGCGTCAGCGGCGCGCTCATGCACACGCAGAATATGCAGATGCAGACGTTCGTCACACAGCCGGACGAGCCCGTTGCCTTTGCCGCGAACCAGCGCGACGAGGTGCGCGACCTGCATGACGTCGCCGCCGCGCTCGGCGCGCAGCCGGGGATGAAACAACAGACTTTCGTCGCCGAGGGCTGCCTTACGCCATGGGACACGCAGCAGGAGCGCATCTTCGCGCCGGATGGCGTCGCTCCGACGATGGCGGGCGCGGACGGCGGCGGAGGCAGGAACCCCGCGGGACTTGTGTACGCCGCGGCGTTCTGTGCGGGAGCGGGACCGTCCGCAGGAGGCATCGGCTACACCGAGGACGGTTCGCCCACGCTCAAAAGCGCAGAAAGCGGCACAAACATGGTTCCCGCTGTGCTCTGCCTCAACGACCAAGGTGGAAAGCGTATAGACTTGTCAGATGGCATAGCAGGCTCGCTTCGTTCGCAGGAAAAGGGTCACCAGCCGCTGGTAATAGCTTCACAGCAAGGCGGTGCGGAGATTGGCGTCGACCTCTGCCCCACTATCACCTCCGCCGCCGGCACGAGTGGAAACAACCAACCCGTGCTGTATGAGGGGCATGGACACGACCTGAGATTCAAGGAGATGGAGGTTGCCCCCACAATTTCGTCCGCGGCGGGAATGGGCGGCGGGAACATCCCGCTTGTTGGGCAAAACTATCCGCTTCTGTACGAGAACCACGGCATCGACAGCCGCTATACCGGACCGCATCCCGTCGCGCCGACGATGTCCGCGCGCTACGGCACGGGCGGCAACAATGTCCCGCTCATCGAGCAGGAACCCGAAACGTACTGCATCGTCGGCAACGTCATCGACCGCCAGCCG
>JAFZQQ010000197.1 GCA_017620315.1 Oscillospiraceae bacterium
GACGTTGAAAGCTTCCCCGACATCATCACCGCGGCCGAGCCGGGCGGCACCCCGTACTACACGAACAGCTCGCACCTTCCCGTCGGCTACACCGATGATATTTTCGCCGCGCTTGACATTCAGGACGATCTGCAGACGCGTTATACCTCCGGAACCGTGTTCCACGCTTTTCTTGGCGAGAAGCTGCCGGATTGGGAATCCGCCGCAAGGCTTGTTCGCAAGATCTCCGAGAATTACCGTCTGCCGTATTACACGCTCTCGCCGACGTACTCCGTTTGCAGCGACCACGGCTATCTGAGCGGCGAGCAGTTCACCTGCCCGCACTGCGGCAAACAGACCGAGGTCTACAGCCGTATAACCGGCTATTACCGTCCCGTCAAGAATTGGAACGAGGGCAAGTCCGAGGAGTACAGAGAGCGCAAGGTCTATGTCATCGAGCACTCCGAGCTCAAGCACGAGGGGCCCCGGCCCGAGCAGCCCGTCGCGGCCGCAGCAAAGCCGCAGGGCAAATCCGCAGGCGCGCAGCGCGCGATACTCTTCGCCACGCAGACCTGTCCCAACTGCCGCATCGCCTGCCAATACCTTGACAAGGCCGGCTTTGCTTATGAAAAGCTGATGGCGGACGAGCATGCCGAGCTTGCGAAGAAATACGGCGTCAAGCAGGCGCCGACGCTGGTGCTGGTCAACGGCGACAGCTTTGAAAAGATTGCCGGCGCGGGCGCGATAAAGCAGTATGTGACCGCGATCGCCTGACACAGAAGATCGGATCAAAGGCAGCGGTTTTTATGCCGCTGCCTTTTTTACCGCAAAGGAGCTTAAAATGCACGACATTATCATTATCGGCGGAGGCCCTGCAGGGCTCACTGCCGCAGTTTACGCAAGAAGATCGGGCAAATCCGCGCTGGTGCTGGAGAAAGGCACCTTCGGCGGGCAGATCACCTGGTCGCCGCGCGTGGAAAACTTTCCGGGCTTTCCGTCCATAACCGGCGCGGAGCTTGGCGACAGGCTGCTGGAGCAGGCTATGGCGCAGGGCGCGGAGGTCGAGCTTGAGGAGGCCGTCGCCGCGCGCAGCGAGGAGGACGGCTTCGCCGTCGCCTGCGAGGGCGGCGCGGAGTACCACTCCCGCGCGCTCATACTTGCGACCGGCGCAAAGCCGCGCAAGCTGGGCGTCGCCCGCGAGGCGGAGCTTACCGGCAGCGGCGTCAGCTATTGCGCCGTGTGCGACGGCGCGTTTTACAAAGGCCGCCCTGTCGCGGTCGTCGGCGGAGGCAGCAGCGCCCTGCAGGACGCCCTGCTGCTGAGCGAGACCTGCTCGCAGGTCTCGCTCATTCACAGGAGAGACAGCTTCCGAGGCGAGCAGAAGCTGGCCGAGGCGCTTGACAAGCGCTCGAACGTGCGCTTTGTGCTCGACGCCTCGGTGAAGGAGCTGCTCGGCGCGGAGGAGCTTCGCGGCGTTGTGATCGAGCAGCGCGGCACATGGCGCGAGCTGGCGGTCGAGGGGGTGTTTATAGCCAGAGGCAGCGAGCCTGTCAACTCTGCTTTCTCAACGCTGCTGCGGCTCAACGAGGCGGGTTACGCCGACGCAGACGAGAGCTGCGAGGCGCCGACGCCCGGCGTCTTTGTCGCGGGCGACTGCCGCGCCAAAAGCGTGCGCCAGCTCACCACCGCCGTTGCCGACGGCGCGGTCGCTGCAATGGCCGCTGTGCACTGGCTGGATACGAAATAAACAACGAAATAACGATGCGGTGTGGCAGTCGTCTGTCACACCGCTTTTGTTACAGAGGTCTCCGCACGAAGCGCGATCTTGCCGTCCTCTACCGTCAGCCTTGCGTATCCGCCGCTCTCAAGCGTACCGTCGAGTATCCTTTCGGCAAGCGCGTCCTCCACCTGCCGCACGGTCAGCCTGCGGAGCGCCCGCGCGCCGTATTCGCAGTCAAAGCCTTTCTCCGCCAGCTTCATGACCGCCTCGCCGTCCGCCTCGAGCGTTATTCCGAGGCGCAGGGCGCGAAGCCTTATTTCATCCAGCAGACGGCGCGCTATCTCCCCGGCGTCCCGCAGATCGAGGCAGCGGAAAAACACGGTCTCGTCGATCCGGTTAAGAAACTCGGGCTTGAAGGTGTGCCTCAGCTCGTCCGTTACCGAGGCATACACTCTTTTGTTCTGCTCATCCGCATCCGCGCTCCCTCCTGTTCCGAAGCCCATCGCTCCGCCCTTCCCCATAAGGGTCTTTGCACCGGTGTTCCCCGTCATTATGACCACCGTGTTTTTGAAATCCGTCTTTCTGCCCAGCGCGTCGGTCAGCACTCCGTCCTCCATGATCTGCAGGAGAAGGTTCCAGACGTCCTCGTGCGCCTTTTCAAGCTCGTCGAACAGCACCACGCTGTAGGGCTTTCTCCGCACCTTTTCCGTGAGCTGTCCTCCCTCCTCGCAGCCGACGTAGCCCGGCGGCGGGCCGATCAGCCGCGAGATCGAATGCCGTTCCGTATACTCGCTCATATCTATGCGTATCAGAGCGCTCTCGTCGCCGAAAAGCGCCTCCGCGAGCGCCTTGCACAGCTCGGTTTTGCCGACTCCGGTCGGGCCGAGAAACAAAAATGTGCCGATCGGCCGCCTCGGATCTCTGATGCCGGCGCGGGCTCTGCGTATCGCGCGGGCAACCGCGCGCACCGCGTTCTCCTGCCCCACGACCCGCTCGCGGAGGGTATCCTCCAGTTTTAAAAGGCGCTCGCTCTCCGACTCGCTGAGGCGTGCCGCCGGAATGCCCGTCCACACCGACGC
>JAFZQQ010000198.1 GCA_017620315.1 Oscillospiraceae bacterium
ATGGGATTATGATGTCAACGTCGCGTTGGCCAACAAAACGGATCTCGGGGCGTTTTTTGCTACATACGGTTCCTACTTCTCCTACTGTCTCTACCCGGCTGCCGGTGCCTGTCTGTTTGTCGGGCTGAGAGAAAAAGGAAAGCGTTTTCAAGCACTGGCTTGGGTGCTCTTGCTGCTTGGTTGGTTTATGGCTGTGTACTATTCGAACAGCTATAACGGCAAAACTGTCCGTGCGTTGTTCGACTACAAGGCTGGAGAGTCCTGCGGTGCGCTTTCTGTTTTGAGCTGGCTGTTCTGGGCCGTTCTCTACGCCTGGGTGCCCTTCGTGACAATCAAGCTGACAGACCGGGCCGACCCGGATAAGCTGATTGCAGTGGGGGCCGCGATCCTTGTGGCGGGAATCGTGGCGGATAACGTGAACCTTTGGCTCAAGCAGGTGGGCTCCCGTCCTCGCTATAAATATCTCATTACGCTGGAAGACCCCAAAAGCGAGTACCGGAATTGGTGGGAGATGGTTCCCAATCTGGCCGGCAGCAACGACAACTTCAAAAGCTGGCCAAGCGGCAACATGACCATTGCCAGCATGATGTTCTCCCTGCCTCTGCTCACCGACGTCTGGAAAAAGCGCAGCGCGGGAAAGAATCTGGCAGCATTTATCATCGCCTGCGTTTTCGTGCTGCTTTACGGCTACAACCGCATCCACATGACCAACCACTTTCTCTCGGACGTCTGCTTCGGCACGCTCATCACTTACCTTATCTTCGCGGCGGTCGGCACGGCATTCTTGCGCGCGGCGGAGAAAAAGTAAACGGGTTGCTGTGAAACTGCGAATAATTTTGGGGGATGATCTGTTTATAAAACCGCGTGTCGAGAGTTCGAATCTTTCTGCCCCCTGCCAAAAGGTAAAACGCCATTTTCGTTTTGAAAGCGGCGTTTTATTGCGTCTATGCGGTTGTATGGGCTTTGAAAAGTTAGAGACTGCGAGAAAATGAGAACGTAAAAAAGAGCGTTTACCCCTAAAAATAGCCCTTACAGGTTAAGAACGCGCTTGATATACCCCTCCATGTTTTCCACGCTTGCCTGTTTCATTTGCTCCGTAACGTGACCGTATCCATCCCTGCCTTCTGCGCTGCATGGAGTCTCCGATGCCCGGAGATCACTTCATATTCATCAGTCGTGCCCTCCAACGGGCGAACGATTAGCGACGACATGACGCCGTGTTCCCGGATGCTCTCGGTGAGAGCGTCCATCTCTTCGTTGTCCAGCACCTTGTAGCGAAGTACCTGGGTGAGATCGTCGTCCAGGTACTTCGGGTTCGTTGTCTTATCGGGATTGTCGGCGTAGGCGATGACCGCGCCGAGCGAGCTGCGCACGGGCCAGAAGCCGGTGGTTGCCATCTGTGTTCACCTCCTCCTTTTGGGTACAGAAAACCCGATGCAGAACAATCCGCATCGGGTCATCGGGTTGTGAAATTGTCTTAGGCCGGTTATGGTTTTTTCTCTTGGGGATTGCCGCTGGATGGCTGTCCATTCTCCTTCGCTTGCTGGATTCCTCGCAGTTGTGCCAGAACGGAAGCTCGATTCGTTTTCTTCTGCAATGTTCCGGCAATGGCGTCCACATTGGATTCTTTTGTTACACCCGGATAGTCCTGCTCGAACTGAATCAGCAGTTCCTTTGTCTCTTTTTCGCCTGCTGCCGTTTGCGCATAGAGCTGAGCAAGCTGATCGCTGTTCATCACATTCTCGATAAACGCCTGCGAGGTTTCCGGCAGCACATCCCAGCTTCCGTAGAGATCGGTAACGGCTTTTCCGATTTGCTCCATCCGGATCGGCATTTCACGTTTTTCGTGCTCATACAGGATACCGATCACGTCCGAGAGATCTCTTTTGTACTGCCTGCCGGATCGAAGCTTCATGGCGATGAGGTATTCCGCTGCGACGGTTCGAACGGTCAGCACATTGGACCAGGTTTTGTAATAGACGGAGAACTCCGCCAGCTTGGGAGAATAAGAGTCCGTATTTGTGAAATCCGCATTCAGCCAATCGTTCGGAAGGTCAAAGCGGTCTCCGACGCGGTTGATGGCGTCCTTCATGCTGGAAGCCGCCTGGATCAGCGCGTCGATGTCCGTTGTCATATCCCGGAACCCGTAGTTGATCAGGACGGCAGCTCCGCCGATCAAGATCAGCTCCGCCGGCATCGACTTTCCGACCTGCTTTCGGTATTCCTTGGACAGCTCCTTCAAATACTGGTCAATGTTCTCCTTCGTGAACTCAAACTGCTGTTCAGACGACATTCCTTACCTCGCTTTCGACGATGTTGAAGCGCATAAACTCCGAAATTGCCGTATCTGCGGCGCGCTTCATCGGCGCGTCGCTTTTCGCCGCCGCCGACATCGCAAGAACGCTTGCGGGGTAGACCGGCGATTCCAGCTTGCAGCGCCGGAGATCGTCATATTCGTCGCAGAGCGGCACGTTGTTTTCGCGGCTGAGATAATCCAGCATCGCAAGAAGATACAGGCTTTCCGGATACCATTTGCGTTCATAATAGGTGCGGATGTCCTGGTGCTCCAACGTGTCAATGATGAAGGGAATATCGCCCTTCTCCTTGACGTGGTGGCAAACCGAGCTTTTGAAGTTTTCAAAGCTCGGGCGCTTTATCATGCACGGTGCGAGCAGTTCTTCCATGGAAATGCCCAACGCATGAGCGAGCCGATAGATCGTCTCCGCGCTGCACTTCTCCAGCCGTGTTTTGCCATTGCAAATATCGTTCACCGTGGCATACGGCACCTCGCTTGCTTTTGCAAGGCGATAAATGGACATTTTCTTTTCTTTCATCGCATCCTGAATGGTCATGGTATCTCACCTGCCTTTGACTAAATTATAACGGTACGTCGGTATAATGTCAAGTGCAGATCGTGAGACAACTTTTTCCAATTACCCGTCCCTCCCCGGCGAGATCACGGTCTCACGCAGGGCGTCGAGCACTTCGAGCACGGCGGCGCTGTTGTCAGCGGTCCGCGCGGCATCGAGCTCGTCGCAAAGCTCATAGAAGGCGTCGGGCGGGATCGCGCGAGGCTCGTAGCCGAGACACCGTTGGCGGATATACTCGGAAACCGAGATGCCGCAACGCGCGGCTTTGCGGGAGATGCGCTCCTTTTCAGCCGGTGTCACGCGCGTAAAGATACTTTTGAGTTCAGCGTCGGAGCCGCTGATGCCGGTCGGGAAGCAGTGGTTTGCGGTTTTGATGTTTCCATAGCCGTGATCCACGGCAATGATCTTGATTCCGTTCATGTCTTTCATAATCAGTAGACCTCCTTATTTTGCTTGATGATCGTTTCGTATCTACGTTAATCAGGTGCGGCATCTTTACATAATGCGTGTTTTCGATTAATTAACCATGCGCTGAGGGCAAGCGTTAGTCAGAAAAGCACGGAAGCCTCCCGCCGAACAAATCGGCAGGAGGCTTCCGCTTGCTTACGATCAGTATCCGACCGCATCAAGGGTACGGATGTCCTCGATTTCTTTTGCCATGCTCTCTTTGAGATTGCGAATATCAATATCGTTCTGCATATCGAGGAAATAACGGTCAGATACACCAAAGAACTTTGCCAGACGCAAAGAGGTGTCCGCAGTAATCTTCCTGCGGTCGTGCAGGATGTCCTGAATCCGCGAGGTTGGCACATGGATGCCCTGCGCCAGTTTGTATGCCGTGAGGTGCATGGGGATCAGGAACTCTTCGGAGAGTATCTCGCCCATTGTAGGAGTCGGAATAAAGTCAGCCATAGCGTTCAGCCCCTTTCCATCATAGTATGCGCCCGGTATCTGTGCGGACAATGCTGAGGTGTTCGTCGAGCATTAGTAGCAGGAGCTTTCTCAGTTCACTGTTGAGCGTATCATGGAGCGTGTTGCATCAACGTATTTGCAAAGAAGCTTGCGCCGCAGCGCGAAACGATCCATGCGCGACTGAGACGCGCTCAATGCAGAAAGATCCTCTTTCCTCCGCGGTATTCCGCGACAGCTCCTATCCTCTGCGCCGAGGGTACGGCGTCCCTGAGCTCCGCATACAGCGCGTCGGCGTCCTCCGGATCGACGGCTATGAGCAGCCCGCCGGAGGTCTGCGGGTCGTAGAGCACGTCCTGCCGCGCGAGCTCCACCTCGCCGGGATCGACATACGGCTCGGCAAAGCTGCGGTTGCGGTACATCCCCTCGGGCAGTATGCCGATGCGCGCAAGCTCAACCGCCTCGCCGATGAGGGCGACGCGATCGACGTCAATATGCAGCTCCACGCCGCTGCCCTGTGCCATCTCAAGGCTGTGGCCCATCAGCGAGAAGCCGGTCACGTCTGTGCAGGCGTGGACGCGGTATCTGACCATAGCGTCGCGCGCGGAGCGGTTGAGCGTCGTCATCAGCTCCACCGCGCGTTTCATTGACTCGTCCGACGCCATATCCACCTTCGCCGCCGTCGTGAGAATGCCTGTTCCGAGGGGCTTTGTCAGCAGCAATATATCGCCGGGCTTCGCGCCGCTGTTCGTCAGCACCCTGTCCGGGTGGACGAAGCCCGTCACCGCGAGGCCGTACTTGGGCTCGTCGTCAAGTATGCTGTGCCCGCCGGTGATGATCGCGCCGGCCTCGGACGCCTTTTCATAGCCGCCGCGCAGCAGCTCGTGCACCGTCTCCGAAGGCATATCCTTCGGAACAGCCATGATGTTGAGCGCGAGCTTCGGTTCGCCGCCCATGGCATATATGTCGGACAGCGCGTTC
>JAFZQQ010000014.1 GCA_017620315.1 Oscillospiraceae bacterium
GGTGAGAAAACGCGCGTCAGCGAGCTTTTTTCCGTGATGATGGAGGAGAAGGAGGAGGGATGACATGCCGCTTGACGCAATTTGCCTTCGCGCCGTGGTACACGAGCTGTGCGGACAGCTGATCGGCGCGAGAATAGATAAGGTGCAGCAGCCTGCGCGGGACCAGCTCATTCTTTTGCTGCGCGGCAATATGCGCCTTTTGCTCAGCGCAAATCCGAACCAGCCGCGCATACAGCTGACAGCGCAGCCGCACGACAATCCCGCGCAGCCGCCGATGTTTTGTATGCTTATGCGCAAGCACCTTGTCGGCGCGCGCATCGAAGCCATAGAGCAGGACGACATGGAGCGGGTCGTCAAGCTTGACCTGAGAGTAACAGACGAGCTGGGCGAGAGCGGCAGGCGTGTGCTTGTGCTTGAGGCCATGGGCCGCCGCGCGAATCTGCTGCTGCTTGACGCCGAGGGGAGGATCATCGACTGCCTGCGCCGCGTGGGGCTTGAAGCGGCGGACGGGCGGGCGCTGCAGCCCGGACTCTTCTACCATATGCCCGAGCCGCTGAGCAAGCTGTCGCTTCTGACGAAAACAGAGGAGGTCGACGCGCTGCTGTCGGCGCCCTGCGATGATCCTGCACCCGCGGACAGGTGGCTGATCGACCGCATAGCCGGTATTTCGCCGCTCATAGCCCGCGAGCTTGTCCTTCGTGCAGTCGGAGAGACGGACACAAGGATGTGCGAGCTTGGGAAAGAAGGTATTGCGGCGCTTAAAAGAGAGCTTGACACGCTTGCAAACTCCGTAAAAGACAATCGCTTTACACCTATAATGCTATCGAGGGGCGGACGCCCGGAGGAGTTTTCGTATATGCCGATAACGCAGTACGGGAACGAGACCGAGACGACGACGATGGCGTCCTTCTCGGAGCTGCTGGATGAATACTACGGTCAGCGGGAGCGTCAGGAGCTTTCTGCCCGAAGAGGCCGGGAACTGATACGCGCTGCGACGACCGCACGCGACCGCATAGCGCGAAAGCTCGATACGCTCGCGAGGGAATACGCCGCGACGAAGGACCGTGACAAGCTGCGGCTGTACGGCGATCTTATCACCTCAAACCTCTATCGCATGGAGCGTGGCGGTTCAAGCTTTACGGCGGAAAACTTCTATGAGGAAGGGCAGCCTCCGGTCACGATACTGCTTGACCCACTGCTGACGCCGCAGCAGAACGCCGCGAAATACTATAAGCGCTACAACAAGGCGAAGAGCGCGGAGCAGCACCTGAGCGGGCAGATAGAAAAGGCTGAGACGGAGCGAGCCTATCTTGAAAGCGTTCTCCAGGAGCTTGCGCAGTCCGAGACCGAGCAGGAGTTTTCGGAGATCCGGCACGAGCTTCAGGAAACGGGCTATATTCGCCGCGGAAAGGAAAAAAAGGAACTCAAGCGGAGCTTTGCGCCGCGGGAGTATGTATCAAGCGACGGCCTGCGCATCCTCGTCGGGCGAAACAACGCGCAGAACGACCAGCTTACGCTGAAGAAAGCGGATAAGCGCGACTTGTGGTTCCATGCGCAGAAGATACACGGCTCGCACGTGATCCTCTGCACTGCCGGAGCGGAGCCGGACGAGCGGAGCGTCACGGAGGCCGCGGCGCTCGCGGCTTACTATTCCCAGGCGAGAGACAGTGCGAACGTCCCGGTGGATTATACGCAGGTGAAGCTTGTGAAAAAGCCTGCGGGAGCAAGGCCCGGGATGGTCATTTACGATAAATATCACACGCTTTATGCAAAGCCCGCCGAGCCGGAGAGCAAAAAGAAAGCATGACAAAAAGCACTGCCGAAGCAGTGCTTTTTCTATGCGTACTCAAATCAGATCGCGCGGGTAACTTTACCCGAACGCAGACAGCGGGTACAAACATAAACATGGCGGGGCGTTCCGTCGACAATCGCCTTGACGCGCTTGACGTTGGGCTTCCATGCACGATTGGAACGACGATGAGAATGGGACACCTTGATGCCAAAGGTCACGCCCTTGTCGCAAAACTCGCACTTTGCCATCCGTTGCACCTCCTTGCTGTAGTCAAATCAAGGCATTGCTTTGTTATATCCAAAACAAGCAGTTGATATAATAACAGATGCCGATGTAAAATGCAAGCTCTATTTTCAAAAAATTACAAATTTTTTTCTGACCCGCCTCGACTGTAAAATCGCAACCGTTTTTGCTTGTAAAAAACAGGAAATAGTTTATAATGATATAGACACTAATGAACGGAGGACGAACGCCATGAAAACCGATCGCGCCGTCAAGGTGAAGGAGATCGTCGACAAATTTCATATGGAGGTCATCCACAAGGGCCCAAGCTACGACACGGAGATACTGACCATCACCGACGTTAACCGTCCGGGGCTTCAATTTGCCGGATTCTTTGACTATTTCGACCCGGCACGCCTTCAGATCATTGGCAAGTCCGAGGTCGAGTATCTGCGCGGTTTTTCATCCGACGAGCGGCGCAGACGCTTTTCCGAGCTGTTCAATTACGAGATCCCGGCGTTCGTTATTTCCCGCAACCTTGAGGTATTTCCCGAATGCCTTGAAATGGCGCAGCACTGCGGGCGTACGCTGCTTCGCACCAAGTACACCGCCGTCGAATTCACCAGCCTTACGATAGACTACCTCAACCATGAGCTTGCACCGATGATAACGCGCCACGGAGTTCTGCTTGAGGTCTACGGCGAGGGAATCCTGATCATGGGCGATTCGGGCATAGGCAAGAGCGAGACCGCCATTGAGCTCATAAAGAGAGGGCACCGCCTTGTCGCAGACGATGCCGTTGAAATAAGACGCATCGGCAACACGCTGATCGGCAGCGCGCCGGAGATCATCCGCGATTACCTTGAGGTTCGCGGCGTCGGAGTGATAGACATACAGAAGATATTCGGTATGGGCGCGGTGAAGGAGAACACGCAGATCGACCTGGTCATCAAGTTCGAGGAGTGGAAGGACGGCTATGTCTATGACAGACTGGGGCTTGACGACGATTATATGCAGATACTCGACGTCTCGGTCCCGTGTGTGACGATACCGGTCCGCGCGGGCAGAAACCTTGCCGGTATCGCGGAGATCGCGGCAATGAACAACCGCCAGAAAAAATACGGCTATAATTCTGCGCAGCATTTTGTCGAGCAGATCGACAAGCATGTTGACGAGAATTCTAAACAATAAATAATAAGGAGCGTTGCTATGTCGTGGGAAACGGCGCTTGACGAAAAGATAAGAACATACCTTCCGGAACTTGTTTGGCTCACTGACGAACCGCTTGCAAAGCACTGCTCATTCCGGATCGGCGGCCCGGCGAAGCGCATGGCTGTTCCGGTGACGACCGAACAGACCGTTATCCTGTCAGGGCTGCTGCTTGAGGCGGGCGTACGCAGTATTACTCTCGGAAACGGCACGAACATCCTGTTTCCGGACGAGGGGCTTGACGCGGTCGTCGTTGCGACCGGCGAGCTCTCGCACATCAAGCGCACAGGGGAGACAGAGATATCCGCCGAGGCGGGCGTTTCGCTCTCCCGGCTCGCGACCTTTGCATGGAAGGACGGGCTGAGCGGGCTTGAATTTGCGCACGGAATTCCCGGAAGCGTTGGCGGAGGCGTGGTGATGAACGCGGGCGCCTACGGCGGCGCGCTTTCAGACGTTATCACGGAGGCCGTGGGGCTCTGGAACGACGGCGTCAGAACGCTTAAAACGGAGGCTTTGAAGCTTTCCTACAGGCACAGCATCTTCACCGAGCAGCCGGAGGCCATCGTCCTGCGTGCGGTTTTTCGTCTTGAACACGGTGACGGCGATGCGATTCGTGCGCGTATGGACGAGCTTATGGAGAAACGGAAAACGTCACAGCCGCTTGAATATCCAAGCGCGGGCAGCACCTTCAAGCGTCCCGAAGGACATTTTGCTGGCGCATTGATAGAGCAGTGCGGTCTGAAGGGAACGCGTGTCGGCGGAGCGGAGGTATCGGTCAAGCATGCCGGCTTTATCATCAATACCGGCGGCGCGACCTGCGCGGACGTGCTGGGGCTCATAGAGCTGGTACAAAACAGGGTGCTTAAGGAAACCGGAGTTACGCTCGAGCCGGAAGTGCGGATCGTCAAGTGAGGGGGTACAATGGAAATACTTGTGATAACCGGTCTATCCGGCGCGGGCAAGAGCCGCGCGGCAAAGTACCTTGAGGACATGGGCTATTATACGATCGACAATATGCCCGCCGAGCACATATCGCATTTTGCCGCATTTTGCATAGAGCGTGGAGGACGCTTTGACAGGGTCGCGCTCGTGAGCGATATCCGCGGAGGGAGCGACGGTTTTCCGTCCCTGCTGCGCACCGTGGAAAAGCTGCGCGAGAAGGGCGTCAACTGTCGGCTTTTGGTCCTTGCCGCGGATACGGACACGATCATCCGCCGATATAAGGAAACGAGACGCATGCATCCGCTCATGAAACGCGGCGATACCATCGAGGACGCCGCAAGGCAGGAGGAGGAGCTTCTCCGGCCGCTGCGCGAGCACGCGGATTTTGTTATCGACACTACACAGATGCCGTCGTCAAAGCTTCGCAGCGAGCTTTTCAGCCTGTTTGGCGACCGCTCGCAGCTCAATAAGCTGACAGTCAGTGTCGTTTCCTTTGGATACAAGCACGGCATACCGCAGGAATCCGATCTTGTTTTCGATGTGCGCTTTATGCCGAATCCGTTTTACATTCCTGAGATGCGAGATCTGACCGGACTTGATTCTCAGGTGCGCGACTATGTATTCTCATTCGAGCAGACGAACGAGTTTGTAAACAGGCTTGAGGAGCTTTTGAAATTTCTGCTTCCGCGCTACAGCGAGGAGGGCAAGACCATGCTTGTGATCTCCGTTGGCTGCACGGGCGGAAGACACAGAAGCGTCGCCATCGCAAGGGAACTGGCCGAGCGCATCTCAAGGCTCGGCTATCCGACCGCAGAAAACCACAGGGATATGACACGGCGGGATATGACGCACGGCTGAGATAAATGTACGAAAGCGGGTGAGCGGGAATGTCCTTCTCCTCGGATGTGAAAAAAGAGCTTTGTAAAGCTCCCCTGCAGAAAAAATGCTGCGCGCTCGCGGAAAGCTGCGGAGTGCTTCTTTACGCAGGAAGCTTCTCGCTGAGCGAGCTGCGGATAATGACCGAGAGCGAGGACTTTGCATTGAGACTGCCAAAGCTGTTCAAAAAGGCTTTTTCAGTCTCGTTTGATGCGCTTCCGGAGGACTGTTCGGCGAAGAAGCTGATTTTTCGCATAACCGATCAGGACAAGCTTTCATCTGTCTGGAAGGCGCTGGGGTATGACGAGCAGCAGCATTTTGCGTTGCACCTCAACTTTGCGCTTCTTGAGGAGGATCACTGCCGAAGCGCTTTCCTGCGCGGCGCGTTTCTTGCCGGGGGCAGCGTGACCGACCCGGGAAAGCGGTATCATATGGAATTCGCTACCTCGCATTTGCAGGTCGGAAGAGAGACCGAGGCGCTTCTGCGCGACATGGATTTTGAGCCGAAAAGCGTGCTCCGCGGCGGAAGCTCGGTGACCTACTTCAAACACAGCGCAAACATCGAGGAGCTTTTGACGCTGATCGGTGCGCCGTCCGCTGCAATGGAGATCATGGCGGCGAAGGTAGAGAAATCCATGCGCAACACAGTCAACCGCCGCGTGAATTGTGATTCCGCCAATCTGGAAAAATCCGTAGCCGCATCGTTTTCGCAGGTGGAGGCATTGACAAGGCTTACGGAGTCGGGCGTCATCAGAACGCTTTCCGCCGAGCTCCAGGAGGTCGCGGTAGCGAGACTGTTGCAGCCTGAGTTATCACTCAGCGAGCTTGCGGAGACCTTTGACCCTCCGCTGACCAAATCCTGCATCAACCATCGAATGAGAAAGCTTATGAGCCTTGCAAAGGAGGAAAAAACAACATGAACCGAATGGAGACGGCAAACGCTGCCCACGAGAAGGGATTTAATTGCTGCCAGAGCGTCCTTTCCGCATTTGCGGACCGGTTTGACATCCCTGAGGAATCGGCGCTTCGCATAGGCGCGGGCTTTGGCGGCGGCGCCGGAACGGGAGAGCTCTGCGGTGCGATAGTCGGCGCGATTATGGCGCTCGATATTATCTCAGCCGGCGATGTGACAAGCGAACC
>JAFZQQ010000199.1 GCA_017620315.1 Oscillospiraceae bacterium
GGGCCGGGGCATGAGATCGTCATTCAGAAGGGCGCCTTCCTTGCCGCGGAGCAGGGCGTCGACCTTGCGGTGTTCTTCCAGAAGAAGGCTGCGGCGGGCTTCTTCGGCGGCGAAGGCTTCATCATGCAGAAGCTCAGCGGACAGGGGCTTGCGTTCATAGAGATCGACGGCAGCGTCGTGGAATATGACCTTGCCGCGGGCCAGCAGATCATCGTGCAGACCGGCTCGCTTGCGATGATGGACGCCACCTGCTCCATGGATATCCAGACGATCAAGGGCGTAGGCAATGTCCTCTTCGGCGGTGAGGGCCTGTTCAACACCGTCGTCACCGGCCCGGGCCATGTTGTGCTCCAGACCATGCCGCTGACCGGCCTTGCCGCGGCGATCGCTAAGTTCATTCCCTCCAGCAACAAGTAATGATGCGCTGATATGAATATCCTTATGACGGGTTTCGAGCCCTTTGGAGGCGAGAAAGTAAACCCGTCTTGGGAAGCGGTTTGCAAACTCCCGGACGCCTTGCCCGGCACGGAGCTTCGCAAGCTGCGCCTGCCGACGGCATTCAAAACGGCTGCGGAGCTTGCCTGTGGTGAGATATCTGCGTTTAAGCCTGATATCGTGCTTTGCACGGGTCAGGCAGGCGGATGCGCGGCGGTTCGGATAGAGCGTGTTGCGATCAATCTGCGCGACGCCCGTATACCCGACAATGTCGGATTTCAGCCGACCGACGAGCCGATAGCTCGGGACGGTCCGGCCGCGTATTTCTCAACGCTTCCCACGCGAAGGCTGCTTGACAGACTGAGGGACGGCGGCATTGCCGCGGAGCTCTCGTATTCCGCGGGGACGTTCGTGTGCAACGAGCTTATGTACTCCGTGCTGCACTACGCGGCGCGGAACGCGCCCGAAATGCGTGCGGGCTTTGTCCATGTTCCGTATCTTCCGGAGCAGGCGGAGGCAAAGAGCGCGAAAACCGCGTCGATGCCGCTCGCGGAGATGGTCCGCTCGCTCAGCATCATCCTGAGCGAGCTGACGGGACCGTGATACTCAAAAGTCCATAATAATACGAAAACACCGGCGAAAGCCGGTGTTTTCGTTGTAAAACAGGTCATTCGTTTTTTTCGGTGGGCGGGGCTGTGAGAAAATCGTTGACCGATTCGAGAATGCTCTCTTTGCCGGAGGTTTTGAGCAGGTATCCGTCCGCTTTGAGGGACATGGCGTTCAGCACGCTCGCACGGTCGTTTTTACCGGTGAGGAATATCACCGGGATGTTTTTTGAGCTGGGTTCGCTGCGGATCATTTCAAGCACCTGCGGCCCCGAGGTCACGGGCATATCATAATCCAGCAGGATGAGATCCGGCGTGTGGGTCGCGATGAAGGTTATTGCCTGCATGCCGGATTTTACCGCGGTAATGGTGTATCTTTCAGAAAGCCAGCCCTGCATGATGCGGAGGAAGGTAACGTCGTCATCCACGAGCAGGATGCGCTTTTCCTCTTTTTTCTCAGCCTCCGAGCGAAGAAGCGAGCTGATCTCCTCCGTAAGCGTCTTGACGTCGATGGGGCGTAGGAACTCCCGGCTTATCGAGCTTTTGGGTATGATTTCCCCGATCTCATTAAGATCCTTACTGTAACCCAGCACACAGAGGTGCTTGTTGCTGTCTGCGCATACGGTTTTCAGGTATTGCAGCAGCTTGGTCGGAGGATACTCATCGTTCCCGGCAAAGTACAGGAAAACATCCGCGCCCTTTTCAAAACGCGAGATCTGCTCGACCTCGGGGCCAACCTGCGCGGTCGAGATACCGGCGTTTTTAAGACTTGTTACCAGTGCGTTGGTCAGAAATGCCGTGCCGCGGTTTATAAGCAATACCCTGCCGGCCATATCCATACCCCCTTGATGTATTCCGCCGCCGTGCGGTTCAACGTTTCAATATTTCTCCAAGCTTGTCCCAGTCGTAATTGTCGACCGCGCTGAGCAGTGCTTCGCAGCGTTCACGTTCCTCTTCGGGAATGCTGTGATCCCTCAGCGACTCCGCGGTGAAAGCAACGCTGTCGAAATCGAAGGCCTCGCAAAACTCCAATATCGCGTCATACGCCTCATGAAGCTGCTCCAATGATATCGGAGCGAGCTCCGCTCCGCTGTTGCGTTTGGGAAGGACAAGCTCCGAAAGCTGCGCTCCCAGCGCGCGGTAGCGCGCGATCAGCGAGTCTATGTCGCGCCCGAGCGTGTCAATGTCGCCCGCCTTGCCCGCGGCCTCAAGCCGCTCGGCAAGGCCGCCGAGGTCTGTGGCGCCGATGGTTTTTGAGGTGCTCTTGAGCGCGTGCACCTTCACCGTCGTATTCTGGATGTCGCCATCATGCCAATATTTTTCGAGCTCATCCGCGTTGGAGGCCGTGGTGGAGGCGTATGCGCGAAGCGTCTCCATAAGCGAGTCCGGTGCGCCGCAATAGCGGAGCCCTGTGGGGATGTCCAGCTCGGCGATACTGTACAGCGACTCCGGGATGGCGTTGTCGGGTTCCTCCTCTGCGGAGCTGTCGGCGCGCTTTTCCGCCTTGTCCGCCAGACTCCAGAGCTGGTCCCTGTTTTTCCAGACGTCTATCCCGCCGTACTGCTCGTTCATGTGAAAATCCTTATCGTCGCCGATCATTGCGAGCATGATGCGCGCTATCTGCGGATCAAACTGCGTTCCGCTGCAGCGTTCTATCTCCGAGCGAACCTCCGACTGCGTCTTGACGGAGGAATAGGCGCGCGACGAGGTCATTGCGTCGTAGGAATCGGCAACGCAGATGATGCGCGCACTTTCCGGGATGTCGTTTCCCTTGAGACCGTCGGGATAGCCGGACCCGTTGTACCATTCGTGGTGCGAGCGCGCGGCGATCGCAAGCTCCGGCATTTCCGATATCAAGCTGAGTATCTCCCCGCCGATGACGGTGTGCCGGCGTATAGCGTCCAGCTCCTCGCGGGTCATCTGCGCGACCTTGTTGATGACCTCCTCGCTCACGCCGATCTTGCCGACGTCGTGCAACAGCGCAATGGAATAGAGCTTTGCCTGCTCCTGCATAGACTTGCCCATGCGGCGCGCGATCTCCGCGGTATAGGCGGCGACACGCTCGGAGTGGCCCTTGGTGAAGTGATCCTTCGCGTCGACAGCCTTCGAGAGCGCGAGCATCATTTCCTTGCTCAGACGCTCTGTGCGAAGAATCTGCTGCTTTACCTCGTTTTGCAGCTCGGACTGCGTTCTTGTCTGGTCGATGATGCGGCGCGTCCTTCGCGGCAGCACGTCACGGATGAACGCCTTTCGT
This sequence comes from Oscillospiraceae bacterium, assembly GCA_017620315.1. GTDB lineage: Bacteria > Bacillota > Clostridia > Oscillospirales > Oscillospiraceae > Hominicoprocola. The sequence continues at coordinate 3,295 of JAFZQQ010000199.1, forward strand.
ATCAGGTCGGATGCGCCGTTGCGGAAGCCCAGGGTCTCAACATCCGTGTTTTCTTCATCTGTGAGGAAGACGACGGGGATATCGCAGGTCTCCGTTCCGCGTTTGAGGGCTTGAAGCACTTCAAAGCCGCTCACGCCGCCGATCTTGACGCTGAGGTATATCAGATCCGGCTTTTGCTGTGTGGTCTGCTCAAGCACCTCCTGCGAGGTCGCGCAGGTAACGACGTGGTAATCGGAGCCGAGCGCCTCGATGGCAAAGCTTCTGATCGACTGGTCGTCGTCTCCGATTAGAACGGTCGCCTTGGTGATCCCATGCTCCTGTCCCGCGGCCGGGGTTGAAAGCTTTTCCGGGGGCAGATAGCTGACAAGCATATCCTCAAGCCGCGCACCGTCGACGGGCTTTGAGAGATAGTCGGAAAAGCCTGCCTCGATGTACATTTCGCGCGCGCCGGTCACAGCGTTCGCCGTGAGCGCGATGAAGATCGCGCCGCTGAGACCGGGCAGCTTTTTGAGCTCGTGCAGGGTCTCGATGCCGTCCATCTCCGGCATCATGTGGTCAATGAAGATCACGTCGTAGCTCTGCTCGGACGCGAGCCGCAGCGCCTCCTTGCCGGAATCCGCGGTGTCGATGATCACCTCGGTCTTTTTGAGAAGCGCGCGCATGACGGTCAGGTTGACCGGAGTGTCGTCGACGACGAGGATACGCGCGTCCGGCGCGTGGAAAAGCTCGCGATAGCTGCTGCGGCGCGCGGGCTCGGCGTGGGCGGAGAACGGGCCGACGGGCTCCCATTTGATGACCGGCTGAGCAATGGCAAAGGAAAACGTCGAGCCCTTGCCGTAGACGCTGTCGACCTCAAGCTTGCTTCCCATCAGCTCTATGAGCTGCTTGGTGATGCTCATTCCGAGTCCGGTGCCCTCTATGGAGCGGTTGCGCGATTCCTCTATGCGCGCAAAGGGGGAAAACAGGCGATCCATATCCTCCTGCTTCATGCCTATGCCCGTATCGGTGACGGAAATGCGCAACGAAATGTTCTCGTCATCGAGCTTTTCGTAGTTCACGGCAAGACAGACCGTGCCGCTTTCCGTGTATTTGACCGCGTTTGTCAGCAGGTTCAGCGCGCATTGGCGTATGCGGATGGCGTCGCCCAGAAGAAGCTGGGGAGTCGTCTCGTCCAGCTCGACCTCAAGGCGGATGCCCTTTTTGTCAGCACGTCCGCGAACCATGTTTACAAGATCGGTCACGACCGAGCGCAGATCGTATTGCGAGGGAAGGATCTCCATCTTTCCCTCCTCGACCTTCGAGAAGTCAAGAATGTCGTTTATAATGGAAAGCAAGGTCTTTCCGGCCGCCTGAATATCCGTTGCGTAGGTGAGGGTCTCGCGCTCGCTGCTCTCGCGCAGGATCATTTCGTCCATACCGAGAATCGCGTTGATGGGCGTGCGTATCTCGTGCGACATATTGGCAAGAAAGGCGGATTTCGCCCGGTTGGCCTCGTCGGCGCGGTTGCGCTCGTAGGCGAGCTTTTCGATCAGCAGGGCGTCGGGGCTTTCAAGCGTGTAGAAAAGCGCGATGCAGATGACCGTGTAGCCGACGCAGGCGATGACCAGCGCGGGAATGAACGTCTGCACCATGGTGACCACCAGAACGCTCAAAAGCGAGATGTATATGCCGCGGCGCACCTTGAACTCCATCCCCTTGCGGTAGTGAATCAAAAGAAGCACGCTGACGAAATAATAGGATGCTCCGCAGAAATAGGCTATTTTCATGCCGGTGCCGGAGAGTATGTACCCGCCGGGCGTACTGACAAACTCGACCGAAAAGGCGATCGCGCTGACCGCCGCAAGCAGGACCGGCAGGAACTCCGCCTTGCGCGGCGGAAGCTCGATGGTGATGCTTTTGACGTAGAGATATGTGGTGTAAAGAATGACTATCGCGCTGATGATATACGCGACCGCCAGCACACGGTTCACCGTATAGAAAACAGAGACCTGATGGTTCAGCGTATAACCGCAGACCATATCGAGGAGAAGGTTTGTCATCGTGGCGCTGAGCAACGCAAAGAACAGCCTGTTGGCATAGGTGTGCTTGCGTTTCACCGAAAAAAACGTCAACGTGATGAACAGCAAGATAACTAAACAGGCTCCCTGCGTGCGTATTTTTAAGAGATAATCCAACAGCGCTTCCGAGACCATTCCGCCCCTCCCATATTTTAACTATTATATTATAACATATTTTTGCCATCAAGCAACTGGAATTTGCATTTTCTTTCAATTAATTTCAACGGCGTCATAAGTCGAAAGAGCGTCGTATGTACAAAAAGTTTTCGCACAAATTTTGTTGCAATTGTACGGGTGCAATGTTAAAATAATTGTGGATTATTAGAATATGAATGCGGCGCGCCGGACACCGGCTGCGTGCCGCGCCGAAAAACCGGAGGTAAGCTGTATGGCTGACTGGATAGTCGTCGTTGACGACGACACGACGAATCTGAAGGCTGCGGGGCACATCCTCAGCAACTGCGGTATGCGTGTGACCGCGCTCAAATCCGGCACGCTGCTTTTGGACTATCTTGAAAAAAACTGCCCGGATCTGATCCTGCTGGATATACTGATGCCGGGGATGGACGGTTTTGAGACCATGGAACGGCTGCGTGCCAGTCCGAGAGCGTCGGGGATACCCGTCATATTCCTCAGCGCGAGCGAGGAGGATCAGGCGGCAAAGGGCCTTTCGCTCGGAGCGGTCGATTTTGTCAGAAAGCCTTTTATTCCCGAGCTGCTGGAGGCGCGCGTAAAGCACGCGATAGAGCTTTACCGTCTGCGCAGGGAGCTGGCCGCGCTGCACGGCGATCCCCCGCAGGCATGATGTGAGGGTGTAGCGTATGGATCTTAACTGGAGCGAAGACGTTCGCAAGCTTTCGCACGTTGCGCTTGTGATGGCGGCGGTGGCATTTTCACTGGCGCTGGTGGTGCTCGGCATTGTTTTCGGATGGGAGACATGGACGATTCCGGTCGTCATCGTCGGAGGCGGAGTCTGCCTGACGCTGCACGTTGCCCGCATTGCTTCGGAGCATGAGCGGCTGGTCGTCTATTCCATCATTCTGCTGCTGGAGCTGTTTTATTACAGTGTGAAAGCGGGCTCGGTGTATGACATTACACCGGTGATCGCAATCATGATCGTGCTTTTTGCCATGACCGGCAACAAGTCGCTTATTTATTTCTGCATAGCCGTCGGCTACGCGGGCATGGTGTTCCATTTGATCGAGGCTTCAAAAAGCACGGGACTGGATTTGAGCATGCGCTCCGTTTTCCGCACGGTGGGGCATTTTATCCTTGTGATGATCACGGGCCTTGTCACGCTGCGACTTATGGATTACTGGAAAAAGATGGGCGAGACCTATCTCAAGCGTGTGGAGAAGGCTACGGAGGAAAATCAAAAAATCAGCAATTTTCTCGTCAATGTTTCCCATGAGGTGCGCACTCCGGTCAACGCTGTCGTGGGCATTTCAACGGTGATGCTCAAGCGTGCGGAGGACGAGGAGGTCAGAAAGGATCTTCGTTCCATTCAGGACGCGGGAAGGCGCGTTGCGGAGCAGGTGGGGGACATACTCGACTTCACCGAGATAGACATGGACAAGCTGGTGGTATCCAACGAAAGCTATATGCTTGCCTCGCTTGTCAACGACGTGATCGCTGAGCATCCTGCGCGGACGCTGGGGGACTGCGAGCTTATCTTCGACGTGGACACAAGCGTTCCCACGGCGATGGTAGGCGACAGCGTGAAGATAAAAAAGATACTCCACCATCTGATAGACAACGCCGTGAAGTTTTCGCAGAAGGGCGGAGTATATGTTCGCGTCCACAGCGAAAAACGACCCTACGGCGTCAACCTCTGCATCGATGTGACCGACACCGGCATCGGCATGACGAAAAGCGAGCTGGAGCACATCTACGACAGCTTTTACCAGTCGGATTCCGGACGCTCAAGAATGGCGGGAGGGCTCGGACTGGGGCTTACCATCGTGCGCGGTATGGTCGACCGGATGAAGGGCTTTATCACAATAAACAGCGTTTACGGGGAGGGCACGACGGTCAGCATCAGCATTCCGCAGGAGGTCGTCGACAAGAACAACTGCATATCGATAGAAAACAACAAGCAGCTTTGCATAGCCGGCTTTATTCGCCTTGAGAAGCTCGAGGTGCCGCGCGTGAGGGAGTTCTATTCCGAGCTCATCGGCAATATGTCGCGCGGACTGGGGCTTGCCGCTTATATGGTGAAGAATACCGAGGAGCTTGAACTGCTGCGTCAGACCTATGGACTTACGCATATTTTCGTCGGCGAGGAGGAGTTCGTTTCCTCAATAGATTACCTTGAACCTCTTTCGACGGAGATCAGCGTGATCGTCATCGCGAGCGAAAGCTTCCGGCTTCTTCCCGGCGCGGCCATCAGGGTGCTGTATAAGCCGTTTTCCTGCTTTACGGTCGCCTCGATGCTCTGCGCGGAGACCGAGAACGATGTGCTTTGGGACGAGACAAGACAGCTGAGCACACCCGGACTTGAGGTGCTTGTCGTCGACGACGAGCCGATGAACCTTCTGGTCGCAGAGGGTATATTCCGCGAGTACGGAATGAACGTCGAAACCGCGCGCTCCGGGCCGGAGGCAATAGAAAAGTGCAGGGAAAAACAGTACGACGTCGTCTTTATGGATCACATGATGCCGGAGATGGACGGCGTGGAGGCCATGAAGGCGATCCGCGACAACGCCGGAAAGAAGGACGCTCAGAGCATCATGATCGCGTTGACCGCAAACGCCGTGAGCGGCGCGCGGGAGATGTTCATATCGGAGGGCTTTGACGGGTTCGTCGCGAAGCCGATCGAGATAACGGAGCTTGAACGCGTGCTCAAGCGGGTGCTCCCGAAATCCTCCATCAGCTTCGACGCGCCGGGTTTGCAGGAGGCGCGAAAAGAGCCCGACAAATCCGCCGCCCCGAAAAGAGAAACCGCGGAGAGCCTTTTCTCAAGGCTCGAGGCTGTGGGCGTCAATACGGTCGGGGGGATGCACTACTGCCGCAACGATCCCGCTTTTTATCGTATGCTGCTGGGTGAATTTGAAAAGAATGCCGACGACAGACTGATACAGTTCCGCGAGCAGTATCGCAATAAGGACTGGAAGAACTACGCGGTGAACGTTCACGCGCTCAAGAGTACCTCGGCGATGATCGGCGCGGAGAAGCTTTCGGAGATCGCGGCGTTTCTTGAAAACGCGGCGAAGCGCAGGGACGAGGCCGCGATAGGCGAGCGCCACGAGGAAATGCTTGCAAAGCTTGCGGAGGTGCTCAGCGCGTTCAAGAGCGGCGTGGAGCAGGAATCGATTGAACCGGTTGGGGAGGAGATCATGGAATTTGACCCGGCCGGAGATGACGAGATCATGGAGTTTGCCCCGGCAGAAGACGGCGGCGAGCAGGGAGGCCGAGACAATGATCAATAAACTGATGGATCGGCTGCTCAAATCTGAGCGCGATATACGCGAGCGCCTGTTCCTCCTGATGACCATCCCTGCCCTTGCGGGAATATTCATCGTTTTCATCATTGAACTCATTATAGGCGCCGACTTGTATGAGGTATCTGTGCTCGGCGGAGGCTTTGCGTTTCTTGCAACCTCGACCTTCTTCTCCATCCGCTTCAACAAGCTGCGCCTAGGCACGGATATAGCCGCATTCTTTACGATTTTCGCGCTGCTTCCACTGGGCTTTTTTACCGGCGGAGGCATAAACGGAGGCGCTCCGCTGTGGTTTGTATTCGCAATGGTGTTCGTGAGCATGGCGGTGCCGGGGAAATCGCGCTATTTCTTCCAGATAGCCTGTGCCGTTGTACAGTTTGCCTGCTATTTGGTGGCATACAAATACCCGAATCTGATGAGCATGCGCCCTTTGAACGTCATTTACCACGACTCGTTTACCTCAACGCTGATGGTGGGCGTGCTGATCAGCCTTCTTGCGGGCTTTGAGATCGCGGTCTACCGCGAGGAGAGCAAACGCTCGACGGTGCAGCGCGAGGAGATAGACCATCTTATCAAGGCGCAGAACCAGTTCTTCTCGAATATGAGCCACGAGATACGCACACCGATCAACACGATCATCGGTCTCAACGAAATGATCCTTCGCGAGGATATTTCGGAGGAGGTAGCCGACGACGCGGCCAACATCCAGGCCGCAAGCCGTCTGCTGCTGCACCTGATCAACGATATCCTCGATATGTCGAAAATCGAGTCGGGCAAGATGGAGCTTGTGAACTCCGCCTACGAGGTCTCCGCGATGGTGTCCGACATCGTGGGCATGATGTGGATACGCGCCCACGAAAAGGGACTGGAGTTCCACGTTGACGTCGACCCCGCGATACCGGCGGAGCTGTACGGCGACGAGGTGCGCATCCGGCAGATACTGATCAACATTCTGACCAATGCCGTCAAGTATACGCAGGAGGGCTCTGTGACCATATCCATCCAGGGCAGAAGGCAGGACATGGAGACCGAGATACTGACCTGCTCCATCAGCGATACCGGCATCGGGATCAAGAAGGAGAGCATTCCGCATCTGTTTTCAGCCTTTCGCCGTGTGGACGAGGAGAAGAACCGCCATATAGAGGGCACGGGACTGGGACTTTCGATCGTCAAGCAGCTTGTGGATCTTATGCACGGGACGATCACCGTCAACAGCGTTTATACGCAGGGTTCGACCTTCATCGTCGAGATCCCGCAAAAGGTCATCTCGGAGAGAAAGATCGGCGAGGTCAACCTTGAGGTCCGCCACGCGATGAACCACCTTACCCAGTACAGACAGAGCTTCGAGGCGCCGGACGCCAGAGTGCTGGTCGTCGACGATGACGCCGCCAACCGCCTGGTGGTCACGAAGCTTCTGCGCGAAACGAAGATCTCGATAGACACGGCGCAAAGCGGCGCGGAGGCGCTGAAAAAAACCTATGAGAACCGTTACCATGTGATCTTGATGGATCACATGATGCCGGAGATGGACGGCATAGAGTGCCTGCGCGCGATACGCGAGCAGGTCGGCGGCCTTTGCCGCGACTCAAAGGTCATAGCTCTTACGGCAAACGCGGGAAGCGAGGAGCGCGAGCTCTACGCTTCGGTGGGCTTTGACGGGTATCTTGTAAAGCCGGTGAGCGGCGATGAGCTTGAGCGCGAGCTGCGGCGCATGCTCCCGCAGGAGCTGGTCAGCGAGTACAGAGGCAACTCGACGCTTGCGGAAAAGCTCGGCGCGACGCTGCGCACAAACCAGAAAAAAGTCCCCGTCACCATCTCGACGGACAGCGTGTGCGGGACCCCGAAAAGCATCGCGGAGAAGTACGGCATCGCCGTCATACCGTACCATGTGCATACGGACGACGGAATTTTCCTTGACGGCATAGAGACTGAGACACGCGGCGTGATCGACTATATAGAGCGGGGAGAGGGCCCGGTGCATTCCGAACCGCCGCAGGTGGAGGAATACGAGGAGTTCTTTGCAAAGCAGCTCCTGCGCTCGACAAACATACTCCATATCTCGCTTTCGTCGGGGATAGGCAAGGGCTTTTCCGTAGCCTCCGGCGCGCGCCAGACGTTCGGAAACGCCACGGTCATCGACAGCATGCAGGTGTGCTACGGCGCGGGAATTGTGGTCACCACCGCGGCGGAGCTTGCGAAAAAGGGCGCGAGCGTTTCTCAGATCACCGAGGAGATCAGAAGGATGATACCCAACATCCGCACGAGCTTCGTTGTCGACAACACCGAGTACCTCACGCGTTCGGGGCGGTTGGAGCGCGCGTTCAACAGATTCGCCGGCGCGTTTATGCTTCACCCCGTGGTCACGGTCAAAAACGGAAGGTTTAAGGTCCAAAGGGTCTTTGCCGGAAGCAAAATGCGTGTTTGGAAGCGCTATATCGCGCTTGCGCTCGACACGAAAAAGAGAATAGACAAGAGCAAGGTCTTTGTCGGCTATGCGGGATTGAGCGACGAGGAGCTCAAAATCATAGAGGCCGAGATAAAAAGAAAGGTCGAGTTTGAGGAGATCGTGTTTGGCTGCGTTTCTCCCGCGATCGCTATAAACTGCGGTCCGGGCACCTTCGGCATGGCGTTCAGGACCATTTCGGAGGACGAAAAAAGCAGAACTGACGTCGGCAATTGATGGGGGATCGTTTATGGACGGACTTAGTAACACCGACCGGCTGACCGGCGCGCTCAACGGCGACGCGTATGCTCGGTATGTAAAAAAGCTCGACGCGGAGACGGAGAGCACGGAAAGACCGTTTGGGGTAGTATCGGTTGACATAAATTTTTTGAAGCGCTTGAACGACGCCTATGGGCGCGAGCATGGGAATATCTGCCTCAAGGCCTGCTTTGCGCTGGTAAACGGCATCTTTGCGCCGTATCCCGTGTTCCGGATACAGGGCGACGAGTTTGTTGTTCTTCTTGAAAATGACGCGCTCGAAAAACAGAACGCGCTTGTCAAAGACCTTCGCGAGGCTCTTGGGCGCAGCGCCGGGGACGATGCTCTTCGCCCGTGGGAGCAGGTTTCGGCATCGGTCGGCTGCGCAGTGTTTGAACCCGGCAGGGATCGCGGCTGCAACGACGTTTTGAGACGCGCAGAGGAGGTCATGTACGCCGAAAGGCCTGCTCTTAGGACGGAGGGCGTGGGTTGAAGCCCAATCAGCACCGGGTACGGATACCGGAGGGCGCGGTCGACATACTTCGCTTGCTCGCCTCCGCCGGATACGAGGCGTATCTTGTCGGCGGCTGCGTCCGCGAC
>JAFZQQ010000200.1 GCA_017620315.1 Oscillospiraceae bacterium
CAACGAGGACATCCTTGCCTATTCCGAGAACATCCGCGCGGCGGGCAACACGCTGCTTGGCCTCATCAACGACATTCTCGACTTTTCGAAGATCGAGGCGGGCAAGATGGAGCTTCTGCCCGTGGATTACGACCTTTCCTCCGTCATCAACGACCTTGTCTGCATGATCCAGACGCGGGCGGACGACAAGGGGCTTGTGCTGAAGCTCGATTTTGACGAGGCGACGCCCAAGCTGCTCCACGGCGACGAGGTGCGCATCAAGCAGGTCATCACGAACATATTGACCAACGCCGTCAAGTACACGGAAAAGGGCAGCGTCACCTTCCGCATCGGCTACGAGCGGATCGCGGACGAGCCGGAAAACGTCTGTCTGGACGTCTCGGTCAGCGACACGGGCATCGGCATCAAGCCGGAGGATATCGAAAAGCTCTTCTCGGAATTCGAACGCATCGAGGAAAAGCGCAACCGCAGCATCGAGGGCACGGGCCTCGGCATGAACATCACCAAGAGCCTCCTTGAAATGATGGGCAGCCGGCTTGAGGTGACAAGCGTCTACGGCGAAGGTTCGACGTTCTCGTTCCGGCTGAAGCAGAAGGTCGTCAAGTGGGACGCGCTTGGCAATTACGAGACCGCCTACCGTGCTTCGCTTGCCGAACGAAAGAAATACCGGGAGAAATTCACCGCGCCGGACGCGCTGGTGCTGGTGGTCGACGACACGCCGATGAACCTCGCGGTGTTCAAAAGCCTCTTAAAACGCACCGGCGTACAGATCGAAACGGCGGAAAGCGGCGAGCAGGGGCTTGCGCTTGCGTGCGGCAAGAAATACGACGTCATTTTCCTCGACCACATGATGCCGAACAAGGACGGCATCGAAACGCTGCACGAGCTGCGTGCCGAGCCGGATAATCCGAATCTGAAAACACCGACGGTCTGCCTGACCGCGAACGCGATCTCGGGCGCGCGCGCGCAGTACCTCGCCGAGGGCTTCGACGACTATCTGACCAAGCCCATCGACTCGAACCGGCTGGAAGAGCTGCTGATGCGCTATCTGCCGAAGGAGAAGCTGTGCGAGCCGGGCGGCGGCGAAGAAGATGGCGCGGAGGCGTCCTCCCCCGCCCTGCCGGACTGGCTGTGCGGTATTGACGGGCTGGACGCCGAACAGGGCCTTTCCCACTGCGGCTCGACGGAGACCTATCTCGACACGCTGACGATCTACGGAAAGAACGGCGGCGCCTCGGCGGACGAAATTGAAAGTCTGTGGCGCTCCGGCGATCTTGCGAACACCACGGTCAAGGTCCACGCGATCAAGAGTCTCTCCCGTGCCATCGGCGCGGAGGGCATCGGCGCGCTCGCGGAGAAGCTCGAATTCGCGGGCAAGGCGGGCGACGCCGACGCGGTCGGCGCGGAGTTAAACGATCTGCTCGCGCGCATCCGTGCGCTGTGTGCGGCGCTCGCTCCGCTGCGCGGTGAGGAAGAGTCGGCGGAGGACGAATCGTTGCCGCCGATCTCCGACGAGGAGCTGCAAGAGGCGTATGAGGAGCTGCGCGGCTTCGCGGCGGGCATGGACGCGCAGAGCGCAAAGTATGTGTTTGACTTTCTTGCCAGCTACCGCCTTCCTCCAAAAGAACGAGAGCGCGTGAGCAAGGTCAAACACGCCATCGAAAGCTTTGAATGGGAGCAGGTCGGCGAGCTGCTGAAATAAGAAGGCAAAAGGGTGGATAGAATGGTACACGTTAACGCGAAAACAGGAACTAACAGGCTCGTCAGACTCGGTTGCATCCTTCTTTCCACCGTTCTGGCGCTGCTGCCTCTCGTGTCGACGCCATGCGCGGCGGCTGATTCGTCTGCGCCTTTGCTCAACGCCTCCGGCAATGAGAACAGGACGATTTCCGTTGACCTTGTCGGGCATAGCGAGGGCTTTTCGGCTGTGCTTTACGACAACAGCAACGGGCTGCCCACGTCGGAAGCCAACACGATCGCCGAGACCGGCGACGGCTTTCTCTGGATCGGGAGCTATGCGGGCCTGATCCGCTACGACGGCAACACCTTTGAGCGTTTGGACTCAACCGGCGGACTCACCAGCATCAAGTGCCTGTATGTGGACAGCCGTGACCGCCTGTGGATCGGAACGAACGACAACGGCGTGGCGGTCATGGAGCGCGGCGAACTGCGGACATGGGGCAAGCTGGACGGCATGAAGTCTGCCCACACCCGCGCGATCGCGGAGGATCAGAATGGTACGATCTACGTCGCAACGGCCTTCGTGATCACGATGATCGACTCGGATTACAACCTTACCTCGCTGGACGATCCCCTGATTGCCGAGGCAGATATGCGGAACCTTCGCGCGGGGAGCGACGGCGTGATCTACGGCGCGACGGACACGGGCGATTTGATGGCGATCCGCGACGGCAAACTGATCCATTTCATCAGCGCTGCCGACAGCCCTCTCGGCGGGGCGGGTTCCATCCTGCCCGACCCCGAGCGAAGCGGAAGGCTCTATCAGGAGGCGGGAGATTACTGCCTTCATTATGTGGATCTGAACAACGGCTTTACCGAGCTGAAGAAGATCGACATTGCGCCGCTGAAATACGTGCTGAGCATGGAGTTTATCGACGGCAGGCTCTGGATCTGCGCCGGGAACGGCGTCGGCGTGCTGGATGACGCGGGCTTTCACCTGCTGGAAGGTTTGCCCATGAACAACAACGTCGGCCATGTGATGACGGACTATCTCGGCAACCTCTGGTTCACCTCCACGCGCCAGGGCGTGATGAAGGTCGTGCCCAATCAGTTTTCGGATGTTTTTGAGCGCTTTGGCCTTTCCGATACGGTGGTGAACTCCACCTGTATGTGCGACGGAAAGCTGTTCGCGGCGACGGACACGGGCCTGATCGTGCTGGATGAAAACGGCACGGTGCCCTCCGTTCCCCTGACAAAGGCCGTGACCGCCTCCGGCGCAGAGCTGGGCGAAACCGATCTGATCGAAATGCTCAGCGGCTGCCGCATCCGCTCCATCATCCGCGACAGCAGAGGACGTCTCTGGATCTCCACCTGGCGCGCGTGCGGCCTGCTGCGCTACGATCAGGGCGAGGTGACCGCCTTTACCACGGAGGACGGTCTGCTGTCCAACAATCTGCGCGCGGTCTGCGAAAAGAAGGACGGTTCGATCCTCGTCGCGATCACGGGCGGCGTGAACGTCATTCGGGACGATACGGTCGTCGCATCCTACGGCAAGGAGGACGGCATCGTCAACATCGAGAGCCTGACGGTTACGGAGGGGCTGAACGGTGAAATCGTTCTGGGCAGCAACGGGGGCGGCGTCTACATCATCGACGAGTCGGGCCTCCGGACGATCAATGTGGAGGAAGGACTGCCCTCGGATATCGTTATGCGGCTCAAGCGGGATACCGGGCGGAACGTGGTCTGGATCGTTACCAGCAGCGCCATCGCGTACATGACGGCGGACGGTCAGGTGACGACGGTGAAGAAATTCCCCTATCCGAACAACTTTGACCTTTATGAAACAAGCGGCGGGGAAATGTGGGTGCTCTCAAGCAACGGCATCTACGTCGTCCCGACGGAGGAGCTGCTGGCAAACGTCAAGATCGACCCCGTGTTTTACGGCATAGCGAGCGGACTGCCCTGCATCACCACGGCAAACTCCTACAGTGAGCTGACGCCTGACGGGGACCTGTATATCGCGGGCAGCACCGGGATCTGCAAGGTCAACATCGAGCGCCCGTTTGAGGACGTCAACGAATTGAAGGCGGTCGTTCCCTATGTGGAAGCGGACGGACGGAGGCTCTACCCGGATGAAGCCGGCACGTTTACGATCCCTTCGGAAACGCAGAAGCTGACGGTGCGCGGCTTTGTCTACAACTATTCCCTGATCGATCCCCAGGTAAGCTATCAGCTCAAGGGCTTTGACCGTCACAGCACCACCGTGAACCGCAGCGACATGCTGCCCGTGGATTACACCAACCTCAAGGGCGGTACATATCAGTTTGTGATGGAGCTGAAGGATTCCCTGGGCAGGGGCGACAAGGTTGTATCTGTTACAATCGTTAAGGAGAAAAAGTTCTACGAGGAAACCTGGTTCTATGTTGTTGCGGGGCTGCTCACACTGACCGTGCTGTATGCGGGCATGCGGCTCTACGTTCGCAGGAAAATGCGTATCCTTGAGAAGAAGCAGCAGGAGGCGTATGCCCTGCTTGCAGCGAAGGAGGCCAAGGAAAAGGCGGAGTTCGAGAATCAGGCAAAGTCTCATTTTCTTGCCAACATGTCGCACGAGATCCGCACGCCGATCAACGCCGTGCTTGGCATGAACGAGATGATCTTGCGCGAGAGCGGCGACCGCAGTATCATTGGGTATTCCGAGCGCATCAAAACGGCGGGAAACACGCTCCTCGGCATCATCAACGACATTCTTGACTTCTCCAAGATCGAGTCGGGCAAAATGGAGATCATCCCCGCCGACTACGACGTTTCCGTCGTGCTCAACGATCTTGTCAACATGATCCGCTCGCGCGCCGACGGCAAGGGACTTGCGCTGCAGCTCGACTTTGACGGCAGCATGCCGAAACGGCTGCACGGCGACGAGGTGCGTATCAAACAGGTTATCACAAATATCTTGACGAACGCCGTGAAATACACGGAGAAGGGCAGCGTTACCTTCCAC
>JAFZQQ010000201.1 GCA_017620315.1 Oscillospiraceae bacterium
GTATCCTTTCGGATAGCTCCGCCTGTTTCGCTGCGCAAACCAGCGCGACAGTCGCACGGTGCAGCCCCTTGCCTGTCGCCTTGCCATGTCGGCAAAGCCAGGTGCGGACAAGCAGTTCATACACCGCGTCGCCCATATGCGCCAGCGCGATGCTGCTCATCGCGTTCAGCTCGTCGCCGTTCAATCCGGCGGAAAACCAGTCTGTCATCCCGTTCGCTCCAAAAATAGACTTCTATGGCATTTTAACGCATTCTCCCCGGGAACACAAGACAAAAAATTTGTCCCGGACACGACAGATTTTGACAAAGGTGCTTGCCATTTTTCGGAAGCTGATTTATATTATATTAGTATTAGTTTGAAATGGAAACAGGAGGGACAAACAATGAACAGGAAGCATGGTCGGTTCCCGCGCGGCGCACTGGCGCTGCTGCTTGCTGCGCTGATGGCGCTGCAGTTCTTCCCTGTTCCCGCCCGTGCATACGGCTGGGACGGCAGCGGCAGCGCGGACACGCCGTATCGGATCAAAAACGCGAGCGATCTGGTCGAGCTGTCGAACGAAGTCCGCGGCGGCACGAGCTTTGAGGGCCGCCATTTTCTGCTTGACGCGGATATCAGTCTGTCGGGCAAGGGCTTCCAGCCCATTGGCAGCTCCTCCAATCCGTTCAACGGCAATTTTAACGGCAACGGCTACAAGATCACGGGGCTGCAGCTCGAGTGCGGCGACGCCGTGGGGCTCTTCGCCGTGATTGGCAGCACGGGATCGGTGAGCTTTCTGACCGTGAACGGCGATCTTAGCAGCGGAACGGACACGACGAACGCAAGCGTGCCGGTCGGCGGCGTAGCCGCCGTCAACCGCGGCAGGATCGAGAATTGCGAATTCTTCGGCTCCGTGCTGGGCATGGCGACAACCGGCGGCATCGTGGGCGATAACTACGGCACGGTCAGCCAATGCATCAACCACGGCGAGATAACGGAGTACGCCTACGGGAAAAAGACGAGCGCGGACGGCTGGACGGGAGGCATCGCGGGCGAATCCCATGAGAATGCGAAGCTCACGAACTGCACGAACAACGGTGCGATTTACGGGCTTTATTGCTATGGCGGCATCGTCGGCGTAAGCAAGGGAACGCTCTCCGAGTGCATCAACACTGGAGCCGTCGTATGGCAGGACAACCAATTATCACCGCTGGACTACAGCGGCGGCGGGATCGCGGGCGAAGCCGTCAGCGTCGAGGACTGCACAAACAGCGGCGCCGTCAACGCCTGCGGCCGCTCGGGCGGTATCGTGGGCACGGTCTTTGGGAACGGCCACGTGAAAAACTGCCTCAACAGCGGCAAGGTCGATTGCTCGGGCCATTCGTCTGTCGGCGGCATCGCCGGCTACGCCATGAATCACGCGACCATTGAGAACTGCACGAACGCCGCCTCCGGCACGGTCCTCGCCCATTACCGTTGCGGCGGCATCGTCGGGGATTGCCTGACATACTGCACCGTTGCGAACTGCATCAACCTGGCAGACCTGCCGATCGAGCCGGTCGCTGAGATCCACGACGTTTTGGGCGGCGTCGGAGGCGTTGTCGGATGTCTTTCCTACAACGGTACGATCTCAGACTGCCTGAACTCCGGCAAGATCTCCGTCTCGGCAGTATCCAGCAAGGGCGGTATCTTAGGCTGCGCCATTTCGGTCCTGATTGAAAACTGCCTGAACGACGGTGACGTCGTCATGCTGGGTAAGCAGAGCTCTGTCGCCGGGCACACCGGGGGTATTCTGGGCTGCGCAGCTGTGGATTATAAGTATGATATCGTCATCACCGACTGTACGAACGCCGGCAGCATTCAAGGCAACAACGACAGCGGCACGGGCGGCATTGTGGGAAGCATGAGCGTTGATATCGCGATCCATGTGATCAAAAACTGCGTCAATACAGGCAATGTAAGCGGGAAAATATCATGCGGCGGGATCTCCGGTCAATTCGGATTGATATCGATCTGCCGCAATGAGGGAACGGTTACGGGCAATGAAGAGGTCGGAGGCATCGCCGGACAGCTTTCGGAAAATGGCTCTGTCTCCGATTGCATCAACACCGGCACCGTCATCACACAGTTTAGAAGAGGCGGCGGGATCACGGGGTATGATTATCTCGCGCCGATTTCCGGGTGCGTCAACACCGGCAAGGTCATCGGAGGCCATGAAGTTGCTGGGATCGCCGGAATATCCCGCGGAAAACCAAACGGGAAGCAAGACGAAGAGGAAAAATGGGACGTCGGGACCACGCAGATCCGTCAGTGCCGCAGCGACGGCAAGGTCACGGCAAGCGGGGATACAGGCGTTGGCGGGATCATCGGCTACAGCTACAATCCCATTAAGCTCGAACAATGCGGCAACACCGGCACGATCATCACCGACAGTGAACGTGCCGGCGGCATCATCGGAGGGAACGGAGCATCGCTCACCATCACCGACTGCTATAACCGCGGCGTCGTTTACGGCTATGAGAAAGTAGGCGGCATTGTCGGCAGGACAGAAAGTAAAGTCACGATCCAAAGCACCTATTGCAAGGCGCCCGAAAAAGGCACGGTGAGCGGTAAATCCGGCATTGACTGCGAGGCCGTGGATAAGCCATTCAATAATTATTATGCTCGTCGCGGCGGTCTGCTCGGCGCGGACGCGTCGAGTGAGCTCGTCATGAAGCATAACTACTGGTGGACGGGCTGCGCCAGGTTTGCCATCGGCGGATTATTTGAGTATGAGGGCTTCTGGCACAGCGGCAGCGACTATGATTTCTACTCCTATGAATCCCGGTTTGAGAATAAACAAAAGTTCGATGGCTGGGATTTCGATACGGTATGGTACATCGACAGCAAGGCGAAGGCGCCGTCGCTGCGGTGGGAGAAGAACTTCTCCGGTCAGGTCTTCGGCTGCATGTTCCACACCACGGGCGGCAAGGGCTGCCAGAACGCCGCTGTCGGCAACACTGGAGAGAGCTCCGTGTTCTTCATCGACTCTCTGGATGATTTCAAGGACTTCCGCGACGCCGTCAACGCCGGATACGACTTTAACGGGAAAAAGATCTACCTTCGCACCGACATCGACCTCAATTACGAAATGTGGGAGCCGATTGGCCTGTTGAGAGGCGGGGCCGCTACTCCCTTCAAGGGCGACTTTTACGGCGTGGGCCACGTCATCAGCAGGCTGAAGGTAAACAACAACGACCACGGCGGCCTGTTCGGCTACATCGTCGGCGGCGGCGTGCACGATCTGCTGGTTTCCGGCTTGGTCACCAGCTCTGGCATTCGCGTTGGCGGCATTGTCGGCGCGACCAACGGAACGGTAGAGAACTGCATGTTCGAGGGTTCCGTCACATGCACTTCCGACAGCGAGGTTTCCCTCGCCGGCGGCATCGCCGGCTCTTTCGGGTTTAACTCCGGCGAGGGCTGCGCCATCATCAACTGCGCAAGTTGGGCGGATGTCAAAGCAACCAGCGGACACGCGGGCGGCATCGTGGGCGAGCTGTTTACGCCCTGGTACGTCGAGAACTGCATCTATTCGGGTGAAGTCTCGGCAGGCGCAGGCAAAAAAGCCGGCGGCATTGTCGGGTTTGTCGACGACGTCACCTGTGTTGTGAACTGCTATGCCGCAGGAGATGGAGCGGGTGGTCTGGCCGGGTGCGCAAGCGGGTACAGCGGCAAACTCAGCACATACGAGGAGCTGGAAAAAGCCGAAACCTACTCCGGCTGGGACCTTAACAGCGATTTTGGCCACATCTGGGGCATGGGCGAGTACTGCCCCGTACTCCAATGCCACGGCACGTACGCTATGCTGGTTCCAAACGGCGCGGACAACATCACCGACCCGGTGAACGTCTGGTTCCCGCGCAGCGAGGGTATTTACCTCACAATTCTCCCCTTTACCAGAACCGCCTACGATTTCAAGGAATGGAACACCGTTGCGTCCGGCATCGGGGGCATGAGCTATTATTCCAACTACAGTGTCCCCGATGACACCGTGCTCTTTGCCCAATGGTCGCCGATACAGTATACGCTTTCCTTCCAAAGCGGCGGCAACGAGGGCGATTATAACGTGAACTACACGACCGAGAGCGGCTACGAGCTCCTGACGCCCACGCGGAACGATGAGGACTATGCCTTTGGCGGCTGGGAGGTCACGACCGCCGACGGCAACTGGACCGCGTCCGAAAAGCTGCCGGCCGACACGTCCGCGAACGGGCGGTACGGCAACGCAACGCTGAGCGGCATATGGCTGCCGCGGTACACCCCCCCTGCCGGCGTCACCTTCAACGCCCTCGGCGCGGACCGCGGTGTGCTGAAGAATGTCAATACGGACAACGAGTACAGTCTGGACGGCGGAACGACCTGGAAGGAGATCGTCGATTTCCAACTCACCTTCGACGAGAACTCTAACCAGCTGTGTCTGATCGACTCCGGCGTCACCGCCGAGGATAACATCCTGGTCCGCAAAACCGCCTCCGCGACAAATGCGGAGAGCCTGCCGTATGAGATCGACGTGACGCAGGCGGCGGCGCCGACGGGGCTGAAAACCACATTCTGCACCACGCCGGACAACAACGACGGCACGATCACCGGCCTTTCTTCCGGAGCGAAGTACGAGTACCGGCGCGCGGACGACGACGATTACACCGAGATTGCGGACGGTGCGACCTCGCTCACGGGCCTTGCGGACGGCGAGTACCATATCCGCGTCGCAGCGGCGGGCACGATGCTCGCCTCGGCGGACGCCGTGGTGACCGTCAAGGGATACGCCAAGGCGGCGACGCTGGTCATCAGCCCCGCGGCGGGCAGCTACATCGGCTCGCGCAGCGTCACGATCACCTGCGAGACGGCCGGCGCGACGATCTACTATACCACAGACGGCAGCGACCCCACGACGGCGAGCACAAAGTACACCGGCGCGTTCACGGTCAGCGCGAACACCACGGTCAAGGCGATCGCCGTCAAGAAGGACACGGTGAACAGCGACGTCGCCTCCGCGAAGTATACGATCGTACCAGCGACCTATACGCTCGGCGTCACCGCGCCGTCTTTCGACGCCGTGAAGCTGGGCTATGCCCAGCCCGACGCAGAGGCGATCACGATCACAAGCACGGGCAACAGCGCGGCGACGATTTCGTCCGTGACGCTCTCCGGCGCGAACGCGGACGCCTTTACGCTGACGAACGGCACCGCTGCCGTGGCGGCGGGCGGCACAAACCAGACCTGGACGCTGCGTCCCAAGGCGGAGCTTGCGGAAAACGATTACACCGCGACCATAACCGTCACCTATGACGGCGGCGCGAAGGCGACTGCGGACGTCAGCTTCAAGGTCAGCGCCCTCGAGCCCGTGAAAACGCCAAAGCTCAGTCCGGCTTCGGGCGAGCATATCGGTTCGGTGGACGTGACGATCACCTGCGCGACCGCAGAAGCGACGATCTACTATACCACCAACGGAAAAAAGCCCACGACCGCAAGCACGAAGTATACCGGCTCGATCACGCTTGATTCGAGCGCAACGGTCAAGGCGATAGCGGTCAAGGACGGCATGGCGGACAGTGCAATCGCCTCTGCGAAGTATACCGTCGTTCCCGCAACCTATACGCTTGAGGTCGCCGCACCGACCTTCGACGCCGTGAAGCTTGGCTATGTCCAGCCCGACGCAGAGGCGATCACGATCACCAGCACGGGCAACAGCGCCGCGACGATATCCTCCGTTACCCTTTCGGGCGCGAACGCGGACAGCTTTACGCTGACGAACGGCACCGCTGCCGTGGCGGCGGGAGGAACAAACCAGACCTGGGCCGTCCGTCCCAAGTCCGGCCTCGCCGTGGGCACCTACACCGCGACGATCACCGTCACCTACGACGGCGGCGCGGTCGCGAAAGCGGACGTCAGCTTCACGGTCAGCGCTCTGGAGCCCGTGAAAACGCCGGTCATCAGTCCGGCGGCGGCCAGCTGCTATACGGGCTCTGACGAGGTCAAGATCCC
The DNA here is from genome assembly GCA_017620315.1 of Oscillospiraceae bacterium. Classification (GTDB taxonomy): domain Bacteria; phylum Bacillota; class Clostridia; order Oscillospirales; family Oscillospiraceae; genus Hominicoprocola. The sequence continues at coordinate 6,001 of JAFZQQ010000201.1, forward strand.
CTGCGCGACCGCGGGCGCCGTCATCTATTATACGACCGACGGCAGCAAGCCCACGACCGCAAGCACGAAGTATTCCGGCGCGTTCACACTTGACGCGAGCGCAACGGTCAGGGCGATAGCTGTCAAGGGCGGCATGGCAAACAGCGCCGTCGCCTCCGCGAAGTATACCGTCGATCCTATTTCACAGACAAACTATCCGGTCACGGTCAACGGCGGCACGGGCGGCGGCAGCTTCACCGCCGGCACCTGCGTGACGGTCACGGCAAACGCCCCGGCTGTGGGCGAGCGCTTCAAGGAGTGGACCGGCACGGATGGGCTGAGCATTACCGCCGGAAGCGCCAAGAGCGCTGTGATGACCTTCACGATGCCGGAGAAGGCGGTCGTGCTGACCGCGACGTATGAAGCGATACCAGCCAGCGAGTTAATCGTCGCAGCACCTGCGTTCAGCGTAGTAAGCGAGGGCTATGAACAGCCCAACGCACTGGCGCTTGTTCTGACCAACACCGGCAACGGCGTCGCGACGGTCACCTCCGTTGCACTTTCCGGCACGGACGCGGACGCGTTCACCTTGAATAAGACAGACGGCGCGAGCATCGCAGCTGGCGCATCGGACGGCGAAAGCTATACCATCCGTCCAAATGCAGGTCTTGTTGCGGGCGTTTACATTGTCAAGGTCACGGTGACCTATGACGGCGGCTCGGTTGCGACAACTGACGTCGTGTTCTCTGTCGCTGTTGCCAAGCCCGTGATCAGTCACGATGGCGGCAGCGAAGACGTCGTCCCGGCCGGAACGGTAGTCACGATTACCTGCTCCACTTTGGATGCGGTCATCCACTATACGATCGACGGCAGCGAGCCCACGGCAGAAAGTCCGGTCTATGAGGGTCCGTTTACGCTGGAGGTAGACGCCAAGATCAAGGCTTACGCAATCAAGCCCGGCGCGGTCGACAGTTTGATTGCCGGTGCGGACTACTCGGTCACCTACGCAGTCATTGTGATATACGGCACAGGCAGCGGCAGATACACAGAGGGCGATACAGTGACGATCACGGCAGGTACCGCGCCTGCAGGTATGGTGTTCGACAGTTGGTCAAGCGGCGACGTCGTTGTTATCGGCGGCGAGACCGGCACCTTTATCATGCCTGCCCAAAACGTATTGGTCGTGGCGCGGTACAGGAGCACGATTCCCTATACCGAGCCGAACACGCCCGCAGTCTATGACCGTTTCTCGGAAAGCTGCCCCCCGATCATCGCGAAGACGTCGCATGGAACCGTGACGGTCGACTCGAAGGCTCCGTCGCGCGGAGACCGTGTGACCATCACAGCGACGCCGGACGAGGGCTATCGCCTCGATTCGCTGACCGTAACCGACCGCTTTGGTAAGGAAGTGACACTGTGGGATCAGGGCAACGGGAAGTGGCGGTTCTCACAGCCGCTCGGCAGCGTGACGATCACGGCTGTATTTGTCCCCGTCCGGTGATCGGAGCATTCCCCATGCGCATCGATACAAGATACCATTAACCAGCAACGGCGGCCGGAGCTTCAATTGAAGTCTCCGACCGCCGAATCTATCCAAGGAAATAGCAAAGAAAAACAGCCCATTCCGTATCATGGAACAGGCTGTTTTTGGTGGAGATTAGCGGGATCGAACCGCTGACCTCTTGACTGCCAGTCAAGCGCTCTCCCAGCTGAGCTAAACCCCCAAAACGCCAGGAACAGATGGAAGTATAGCACGGTATTCCGAGTATGTCAATACCTATTTTTTTATTTTTAGCGTTTTCAGATAATTTTTATGCTCATCCGGCACGCGATAGCTCTCTGTCGCCTTTTGTATGGCCTTGTTGTGCGTCCAGGGGTTGAGACGCCGCGCCTCAATAAACGGCAGCACGGCGTCATACTGCTTTGCAAGCGCCGTCGCAAAGTACCACGCGGCCATCATATCGATATAATACTCACCGCTGCGTACGGCGGCGACACGCTCGGCGTATTCCGTGCGGAAATCCTCGTCAAGAAAGTGACGCATGAGCATGCCGACGCCGAAGCGTACGGTATATGTGTGCTCAGAATCGAGCCATGCATCTATTTCGCGTAAAACCTCGTCCTTATGCCTGGCAAAAGCCCTCGGCGTCGTCTGGTCACAGGTAGCCCAATTGTCAATGTGCGGAAGAAAAGCATTTATCTCCGCTATGGCCGAACCGTAATCCCTGATCTCCGAAACAATAAAAGCATGGAGTTGGTTTTCCTCAAAATACCGGTGAGGCAGAGCCTTTATGAAGCTCTCCGCCCCGCCGTTTTTTGCAAGCTCCTTCGCCAGCAGGCGAAGCGGCGGAGTCCGCACACCGATTATCCTGTCAGGTTCGACATTCGGAATAATCTTTTTTGTAAAGCTCTTGTAATTCAAGTCTTGTAAAGCAAATATACTTTGCAGAATTTCATTCTCCTTCACAAGCGGTCACCTCTTAAAGAAGGCTGATCTGCCCGTCCTCCGGCGGCCTTTGACCGCTTTCTTCTCCGAGCATAGCGACAAATTCGTCCTCGGAGAGTACAGTTATACCAAGCTCCTGCGCCTTTGTGAGCTTAGAGCCTGCCGCCTCTCCCGCTACGACATAGTTTGTCTTTTTTGAGACCGAACCGCTTGCTTTGCCGCCTCGTTTCTGGATAAGCTCCGTCGCCTCGTCGCGAGAAAAGCGCGTGAGCGTGCCTGTCAGCACGAAGGTCATACCGGCAAAGCTGTCATCCGACGGCTTGTCAAGACACTCCATATTGACGCCGGCCTCGCGAAGACGGTGCAAAAGGTCTTTAGACTGCGGATCGTCGAGCCATTCCCGCAGAAAACGCGCGGTTATCTCGCCAATGTCGTCTATAGCCGTCAGCTCCTCCACGCTTGCGTTTTCAAGCGCGTTTAGATTTCCGAAGTGCTGAGCGAGCGTCCTTGCCGCCTTTGCACCTATTTGGCGTATTCCAAGGGCACATATCAGGCGCGAAAGGTCATTGCGCTTTGACTTTTCAATGGCGTTCACGGCGTTCTGCGCGGATTTGAGCCCCATGCGGTCAAGCTGGGCAATATCCTGTACTGTAAGACGGTAGAGATCCGCCGCGGTTTGAACCAGCCCCGCCTCGACCATCTGCCGCAGCACAGCCGGGCCGACGCCGTCGATATCCATTGCCTCGCGGGAGGTAAAATGCTCCAGATAGCGCAGCAGCTGCGCGGGACACTCCGCCCCGGTGCA
>JAFZQQ010000202.1 GCA_017620315.1 Oscillospiraceae bacterium
AGCGTGACGGCGATCCTCTCCAAAGCGTTCCAAAGCTGCGACAAGCTGGCAAAGGTGATAATGGGCAGCGGCGTCAAATCGATCGCGAGTTACGCGTTCAGCCAGTGCGTGAGTCTGACGGATATCTATTACGTAGGCAGCCAGAGCCAGTGGGGCGAGATCAGCATCAACACTGCCGGCAACAGCCGCCTGTCCGCCGAGGATGTCACGATCCATTATAACAGCAAAATGGCGATGATCAGCGTATCCGCACGGAGCGGCGGCGTGGATGTCGTGATCTCCACCGTCTTCCCGGACAGCGCCATCCTTTGCGCCGCCTCCTACACGGAGGAGGGGCAGATGATCCAATTCGCCGCCAGGCAGCTCACCGCCGCTGAGGTGGCGGAAGGCGCCACCGGGATCGATCTGGACATGAGCGGCGCTTCCTGTGTGACCGTCTTTTTGCTGAAAGCGGACGGCTCCGTGGCACCGATGGCACAGAGCAAGACTATTTTGCTTCCATAATTACCGAAAAACGCATAAAAAAGCGGGAGCCGGACAAGCCCCCGCTTTTTTATGCCATTTATGGAACCGCTTTTTTATGCCATTTATGGAAATGCCTTGCTCAGATCGATCCGGCATTCATCCAAAACGCCAATCGGAACCGCAGCAGAGTCGGAGTCCGAAGGCTTAGAGGCGTTTCACGGCTTTAAGCCTTCATTGTTGTTTTTGTTGTCCACCATCAAGCCGTGCTTTTTGACATACGCCAGAAAAATGAAGCAAACCGTGATCTGCGCAATGGTGGAGCACGGCACGCTCAGGCCGATGTAAAAGAGGCGTCCCGTCTTGACGCTCATGAGATAGGCGACGGGTATGCGGATCAGAAACGCCGCGCCGATGCCCTGCGCCATGACAAACGCCGTGCGCCCGAGGCCGCGGAGCTGCGAAGGAGAGCGATGGCGTCTGCTGCTGGGATCTGACCGTCACAGGCGCCGGCACCTCGCTGGCTGTCAACGGCGGCGCGGCGAAAAATAGGAGCATCGGCATCGAATGCGGCAGTATATGTGTCGAACGGGGAGCGGAAGCGACCACGAAGGGCGGCACGGCGAAAGACGACTCAGAGGAGGCGGAGCCCTCCGACAGCTGCGGCATATTCTGCTATGGCATAACCGTGGCGGGCTCGCTGACCGCCGAGGGCGGTGAGGCGACAGGCAGAAGCTGCGGCGTGATGTACGAAAACACGGATTTCGCAGCCACCACGGCCGTCGATATCGACGGCAAAGGCACGCTGACCGCGAAGGGCGGCAAGGGTCACAACAGCTACGGCGTCTATGGCAGCACCGGCGGCGAAAGCAATGTCTTCGGCGTCAAATTTTAACGGTCGATGTTTTCCACGCAGAACAGCAGGTGCCGCTGATCCTTGGTGAACATGACAGAGAGCCGGACATGATAGGAAACGCCGCTTATCACGATCCGGTATTCAAGCTGCCGGATATCGGGGTAGTGCAGACCCTCCAGCAGCAGGCCCTTGTCTAAAAATGCGTAGACCATTACCCGGTCGCCCTGATGGACGACCTCGGGGATATTTTTCTTTGCCTGGGTGAAAAAGCTGCTGCCGGGAGGGGCGTACAGTGCCTGAAGCAGATTGGTGGAAGAAAACTCGATGTACTCCTCGCTCTCCGCGTCCACATAATAGATCGTGTCATAGCGGTCGAGCAGCCGCTCGGCGATCTGAGAGTAGGTGACGTTGACCGCCATTGCCCGCCGAAGCGCTTCCTCGCGCTCGAATTCCTCGTTGACGTTTTCCACGCAGATGATGATGTGCTTGCGGTCTTCCGCCCACATTTCCAGATGGCGGCAATGCATGGTCTCGCCCATGACGACGAGCCTGTAGGTTACGGCATAGGCCTTTCCGGCTTCCAGATTCTTCAGCAGAGCTTCCTTGTTGTACAGAGCCTCGACCTTGTCGCGATCATCCGGGTGAACATAGCGCTCCACGTTTTTCGCGGATTCGGAAAAGAAATCGTCTCCCTCCGGGGGCACGTTCATCAGCTTGTAGACGTCCGTGGAGGAAAACTCGATATAGTGGTTCGTCTCCATGTTGACGTAGTAGATCGTGTCATAGTGAGAGGCAAGGCTGTGCGCGATCTGGTTGAACTGTTCGCGCTCTTTCTCAAGACGCATCGTGTCCAGCTTGGCGCGCACTTCCCGGTCGATGTTTATCATGCCAATGATAAAATAGTCCTCGGTCTTGCCGACCTCATGGATCAGGCGCAGCCTGTGGTATACGGGCTTCCCGTCAATCATGAGACGAAACACGGAGCCTTGTATCTGCTCGTTCGCCGCGGCATCAAGAAGGCGGTCCTTCTGCATTTCGGTCAAAAAGGCAGCCTGGTCATCAGGAAAGACGTTGTTTTGGGCGATGTGATCAGCATCGGCGAAAAAGTCATGGCCGCCCTCCTCGACCCGAAGGGCATGGGACTCCGGCTTGAGGGAATAGCATACATATTCGCCCGTGGCCGTGTTGACGTAGTACACGATCGTGTAATCGATCAGCAGAGCTTCCGCGATTTTGTTGAAAATGGTGCTTAGACCGGACATAGCTGCCTCCTGTTCTCAATCTTTGCCGTTTGGCCGGTGCGGACAATAGGAAATACACACTTAAAATATTTTATCACAAGAGGCCGGAAAAATACAAGCATGGTTTTTGAAGACGTAAGCTGCCCTTTATAGAGTCTTTCAAACGTGCCGACGAACGCGCGGCTGATCGTCGCGTGGTACAACGCAAGCGGCAAGATGCTCGGCGTGAAGACCGCCGACATGGAAATGGGCAACGCGATCGGGAAGACGATGGACGTCGGCAAGGGCGCCGCGCGCTATCAGCTCTTGCTGGTAGACAGGACCACCTTCGTCCCGCTGTGCGCGGCGTGGGTTCAACCGCAATAACAGAAGCAATAAAGCAGGACGCACCCCGGACCGGGGTGCGTCCTGTTTTCAGACTTCCAAAAAAAGAAAACAGTGCCGCGCTGACGGACAGTGCGGCTGAAACCGGACCGGCGCAAGAAGCTTGAATACGTCGCCGCCCGCATGCCGCTTGCACTGCTGCCAATCAAGCCGCAGCCCGTGTTCCCCGCACCGGCGGCGCCTAAAACCAAGCAAGCCGCAACAACGCCGCATTAGGCGCAGCCGATGCGTGGGGCGCAGACCGCGGTTTTTGAAAACGCAGCGCAAGCGGCATGCGTGGACGGAAGTATTCAGACCTGTCGCGCCGGGGCGCGAAACACGCCCCGCGCGCCCGGAGGGCGCGCAAGGGGTGTTTCGCGCCCCGGCGCGACACCCTTTTTCGCCGCCGAAAAAG
>JAFZQQ010000203.1 GCA_017620315.1 Oscillospiraceae bacterium
AATGAAGCAAATGACCCGCAAGCTCCTGGCAAGCATACTGGCCGTTTTGATGGTCGTCAGTATGCTTCCGAACACCTTTGCAGCCGATGGAAACAAGCACATCACCATCCTCGCGACCTCAGATATGCACGGCAATGTCTGGGGCTACAGCTACGAGGACAACAAGGAGACGACCAACAACGGCATGGCACGCCTGTACACCTACATCCAGCAGGTGCGCAAGGAAAATCCGAACACCATCCTCGTCGATGGCGGCGACGATATCCAGGGCACTATCATGACAGACGACCTTGCCAACAAGAACCCCGACAACGAGCATCCCATCATCGCGGCGATGAACTACATGAAGTACGACTCCATGACGCTCGGAAACCATGAGTTCAACTGGGGCATCAAAAATATGCTCAAGATCACCGGACAGGCCGAGTTCCCGGTTCTCGGCGCGAACATCCTTAACGCGGACGGCTCGCTCGTCACCGGCAAGGCGTACACCATCGTCGAGCGCGGCGGCGTGAAGATCGCCATCATCGGCGTCTGCACGCCCGACATCCCGATGTGGGACGGCACCAAGCAGGGCATTCAGGAGACGACCTATGAGGATCCCGCCGTTTCCGTCAAGCGCGCCATCGATGAGATCGGCGATCAGGCGGACGTCATCATGGTCTCCGCCCACATGGGCTTCAACGCCGAGCATACGGAGGAAGACAGCGGCAAGCGCCTTGCCGAGAAGAATCCGCAGATCGACGTGCTGCAGGTCGCGCACGCGCACACTACCGTCAATGAGAAGGTCGGCAACACCGTCGTCGGCGGTGTGAAGAACCTCGGCGCCCAGATCGCGCGCTTCGATCTCACGCTCGACAAGAACAACAAGATCACCGAGTCGAAGGTCGAGATCGTCGATATGAACGGCGTCGAGCCCAGCGCGGAGCTGCGCGCCGTGCCCGTTGTCGCGAAGATGCATCAGGAGACGATCGACTTCATCTTCAGCAAGGTGCTCGGCACCACCACTGCGAAATTCCAGCCCGAAAACGAGATCCGCGGCGTCGCGGAGGGCAGGCTTCAGGATACCGCCGTCATGGATCTTATCATGAAGGTGCAGCTCGAGGTCTCCGGCGCGGACGTCACCGCCTGCGCCCTGTTCAAGGACGGAAGCGACCTGCCCAAGGGCGATATCTACTACAGCAACATTTTCGATATCTACAAGTATGACAACACGCTCATGACCGTCAACGTCACGGGCAAGGAGCTCAAGGCCTACATGGAGTGGGCGGCCTCCTGCTATGCGCAGTGGAAGCCCGGCGACATCAATATCGCCCTCGACAAGGATCACCCCGATTATCTGCTTGATATGTTCTACGGTGTGAACTACGAGGTCAATCTTTCCAAGCCCGCCGGCGAGCGCATCGAGAATGTCATCTACAAAGGCGCTCCGCTCAAGGACGACGAGATCATCAAGCTTGCGGTGAACAATTACCGCTATTCCTCCGCCCTCAAGTCCAAGGGCCTGGTCGCGGGGACGATGGATTGGGAGTCCGCGAACTCCATCCGCGACATGCTCGTGGAATACTTCGCCAAGAATTCACCGGTCGCGCCCAAGGTCGACCACAACTGGAAGATCACCGGCGTTGACCTCGGCAAAAACGATCCCCGCCGCGCGGAGATCATCCGCTATATCAACGAAGGCTATCTGGATGTGCCCAAGAACTTCGCGTACAACCTTGCCGATTATGACAAGCTTGTCGCTCAGGCAAAGGCGGCCGGCGCTCCCGACCAGACGACCTACGTTGTCGTCGCGGGCGACAACCTGTGGAACCTTGCGTACAAGTATTACGGACATGGCGCGTGGTTCGGCATCATAGCCGACGCCAACGGCATCAAGTCTCCGTACACCATCTACGTCGGACAGACGCTGGTCATCCCCAAGGCGTAAGACGCCGCGTAAAACTTGCAAAACAAAGCGGGCACGCATCGCCCGCTTTGTTTTTTGCCGATTTTGAACCTTTTTTGCACAACTATGACGCGCTTGCCATTGACAAGCAACCTTCAAAGTAATATACTACTTTATGTAACTTTGATTTGAGGCGGTTCGCAGGGTGCTCAGCGGACAGCTTTATGGTTTAATAAAACAGAGATCGAGACCACGGATGCGCATGGGCAGGTGTACAATGAGGAATAATAAAGTAAGACGTTACTTTATGAATAAAAAAAAGACGGGTGTTTCCGCAAAGTCGATCATAATACCCGCCGTTATCGTTATTTTCATCATGCACCTTGCGATAGTTGGAAATACGATACGCATCAACCGCGCGGGCAAGGAACTTTCCGAGGTAACGCAGAACAATTTTACCTACGCGCAGATGGTCAAAACGCTTCAAAATACCTCGGATATCCTTGCGGACAAGGCGCGCCTTTATGTGAGCACGGGCGACGCGGAGTACCTCATCGCCTACGTCACCGAGCTGCGCATCATGGTCCAAAGGGACAGCTCTATGGCGAAGTCGATAGAGAGCTATCAGAACGAAAGTGCGAGGGAGCAGATGGATTCCGCCAAGGAAATCGCCCTGCGCCGCTCGCGCATGGAGTGCCGCGCCATGAAGCTTTGCGCGATCGGCAACGGCTTTGAGATCAGTGAGTTCCCGGAAATCGCACAGGCGCAGCTCTCGGCCACGGAGGAGGCTTTTACCGCCGCAGAGAAGAAGGAAATGGCGTCAAGGCTGCTCGTCAGCCCTGAGTATCTTCAGCTCATCAACCAGTCCAGCGACCATATCAACCGCGCGGTCCAGGTCATGTCCGACGCCACTGCGGAAGACCTGGTCGTAAAGTCCGCGACACTGCGCAGCTATCAGATACTCCAGTGGGCGATGACAATCACCATCATAATCATCCTCAGCATTATGTGCGTGCTGCTGTTCACGCTGCTCTTAAAACCGCTTGAGCACAGTGCGGATGATGTATCGCGCGGCGAGCCGATACCGCCCAAGAAGGGGCTTGCGGAGTTTCGCCGCCTTGCGACGGCATATAACGAGCTTTTGCACCACCGCAAGATGATGGAAACCTATCTGCGCCAGCAATCGCAGACCGACGCGCTCACGGGGCTTCCGAACCGGCTCGCCTTCCAGAACTTCGTCTCTCAGCTCAGTTGGGAGAAGGCACATTCCTCGGTCATCGTATTCTCGCTGGACGTCAACGGGCTCAAGGAGACCAACGACCACAAGGGCCACACCTTCGGAGACGCGCTGCTGCGCAACTGCGCGCTGTGCATTCAGGAGGCTCTGGGCACCGGCGAGGGCAAAAACTGCTTCCGCTTCGGCGGCGACGAGTTTGCCGCCTTTTGGGTCGACGTTCCGGCGACCGAGCTTGACGCGGCTCTTAAAAAGTTCGTGGCGGTGCAGGAGGAGCGTGAAGTGAGCATTTCCGTCGGCTGCGCTTACGCCGAGGATCTCAGCGAGACCACGGTCGACAAGCTGTTCGAGGAAGCGGACAGGAATATGTACGACGAGAAAGCGGAATACCACAGAAGACAGGCCCAGGCGGTGCTTGACTCGCTGAAGCTTGATTTCAGTAATTAAGGGAACCAGGGTCATGGCTATATCACAATCACAGGATCTGACGACCGGCGACGTAAAGGGCGTTATTTTGCGCTTTGCGGCGCCGCTCTTTCTCAGTCAGCTTTTTCAGCAGCTCTACAATTCCGTCGACTCGCTCATTGTCGGTAATTTCCTCGGCAAGCAGGCGCTTGCGGCAGTCAGCTCCTCCGGCTCGCTGATCTTTCTGATGATCGGCTTTTTCGGAGGCATCTCCGTCGGCGCGGGAGTCGTGATATCCCGCTATTACGGAGCCCGCGAGCGCGACAGGGTGCTTGTCGCCATACACACGAACATAGCCTTTGGACTTGCTGCGGGCGCATTCCTCACGGTTTTCGGCGTTGTGATGACCCCACATATACTGCGCTGGATGGGCACAGCTCCCGACGTGATCGACCAGTCGGTCATGTATTTCCGGGTCTACTTCCTCGGCGCGATACCTCTGGTAATGTACAATACGCTGACGGGCGTTATGCGTGCTCTGGGGGACAGCCGGCGCCCGCTTTACTACCTCATCTTTTCCTCGCTTCTCAATGTGGCGCTTGATCTGCTGTTTGTCGGCGTGTTCAGAATGGGAGTCGGCTCCGCCGCTGCGGCGACCGCGATAGCCCAGGGCTCGAGCATGCTTTTGTGCTTTGCCAATCTTTCAAGGGAGAGCGCCGAGTTCCGCGTGGAGTTCAAACGCATAGGCTTCGACCGGGAAATGCTGCGAGAGATCGTGCGCAACGGTATCCCTGCGGGCGTGCAGAACTCGGTGATCTCGATCGCCAACGTGCTCGTGCAGACCTACATAAACTCCTTCGGCTCGGATGCGATGGCTGCCTGCGGCAGCTATAATAAGCTGGAAAGCTTTTGCTTCCTTCCGGTCATGAGCTTCTCTGCCGCGCTGACAACCGTCGTCAGCCAGAACCTCGGCGCAAAGCGCTATGACAGGGCAAAACAGGCGGCGCGCTTCGGCATAATCACCGCGGTCGCGCTCTCGGAGGTCATCGCAGTTCTGATCATCGCCTTCTCGAATACGCTTGTCGGGCTTTTCAACGACGATCCCGCGGTCATAGCCATTG
>JAFZQQ010000015.1 GCA_017620315.1 Oscillospiraceae bacterium
CAGCGTCAAGCGCCGCAAGAAGAGCGAGGCCGCGCGCAAAAATCGCAACAAGCGTTTCTATTGATCTTTTTGCAAAAAAGAGGATGCCGTCGGCATCCTCTTTTTTGGAGAGGTGAAAAATGCCCTTTTCTTTTAAGCCGGATCACGTTTTCGACGATTACAGCTCCGTGACGCCGGAGCTTCTGCGAAGCATGGGCGTAAAGCTTTTGCTCACAGACCTGGACTATACGCTTGCGCCGAAGCGGCAGAGCGAACCGGACGAAGCCCTGCTCAAATGGACAGCTCAGTTGAAGGAAAGCGGGATAGCGCTCGCGATACTCTCTAACAACCGCAGCAGCGAGAGGGTGGAGCGTTTTTGCTCGGGACTGGGCATTTTCTATGTCGGACACGCAGGCAAGCCCTCTGTGAGAGGTTTTACCGAGGCTATGCGCCGCTGCGGTGTAACTGCTGCCGAAACGGCGATGCTCGGAGATAAGCTGTTGACCGATACGCTCGGGGCGAAACGCAGTGGGATACTGATGCTTATGGTTGAGCCGAAGGGCGGGCCGGTCGGCGCATGGAACCGCATTCTTCACGCTCTGCAGGAGCCTTTCAAACGTGTTTCGGGCCACGATGCGAGAAGCCGAAAATAAGCCGCGGCATTTTTCTTCTTATAATTGGAAGAAAATGCTTGCAATGGAAAGGGATATAGGGTAAAATACTAAAGGTTAAAAACCGCTTAAATGTCAGATTAGAGGAAGTCGCCGCAGATTTCCTCGGGATTAGGAGGAATACAATATGGCAACCATTACTGCCGGCGATTTCCGCAACGGCAAAACCTTTGAGATGGACGGAAAGGTCTATCAGGTAGTTGAATTCCAGCATGTCAAGCCCGGAAAGGGCGCCGCGTTTGTGCGCACCAAGATGAGAAACGTCATCACCGGCGGCGTTACCGAGACCAGCTTCAACCCGACCGCGAAGTTTGAAGAGGCGACCATCGACCGCAGGGACATGGAGTACACCTATGCCGACGGAGATCTCTATCACTTCATGGATCAGGAGACCTATGACGACGTGCCGCTCAACAAGGAGCTTCTCGGTGACGCTTTCCGCTTTGTCACCGAGAACACGGTTTGCAAGGTTTTGAGCTACAAGGGCAATGTGTTCGGCATTGAGTGCCCGAACTTCATGGATCTTGTGGTCACCAAGACCGAGCCCGGCCTTGCCGGCAATACCGCAACCAACACGCTCAAGCCCGACACTGTCGAGACCGGCGCCGAGGTCAAGGTACCTCTGTTCATCAACGAGGGCGACAAGATCCAGATCGATACCCGCACGGGCGAGTATATCGGCCGCGCAAAGTAAGCACAATAACAGTAAGAAAAACAGTAACGCAGGGGCTGCATTCGAGCGTATTGGATGCAGCCTCGGCATTACGCCGTGAGAAAGGAGTACAATCATGGGTGTTTCTGAAAAAGTAGCATATCTCAAGGGACTTATGGAAGGGCTCAAGCTTGACGAGAGCTCCGACAACGGCAAGCTGTTCAAGGCCATCATCGACGTGCTCGACGAGATCGCGCTTGAGATCGAGGATCTTACCGACGAGGTTACAGAGGTCGGAGACGGACTTGACGTCATCAGCGACGACCTTGAGGATCTTGAGGAGATCGTCTATGAGACCTATGACGACTATGACGATGACTATGATGACGACGATGACGACGAGCCTGTCTACGCCACGACCTGTCCCGAGTGCGAGGAGGAGATCTTCTTCGACGAGGATTACCTCGAAGACGGCGCGCTGACTTGCCCGAACTGCGGCGCAAAGCTCGAATTCGACGCCTCGGATCTCACGGACGAGGACTGAACAAAAAACTCAGAGCATAAAACAATACCGGAGCGGCCGCTCCGGTATTGTTTTATGCCTGTATAACTCACAAGTAATAGCCGTCGATCACCGCTTAGACCGTCGGACACGAAGCGTTTGCTTACTTAAAGCTGTCGATTATCTCGACGACCTCGGCGCCGATGCGCTTTTGCGCCTCAACGGTCTGCGCGCCGATGTGCGGCGTGCAGGATACCATCGGGTGAGAGTAAAGCGCATGGTTCTTAGAGGGCTCCTCCGCCCAGACGTCAAGACCCGCAGCGCGGACCTTGCCGCTTTCTAAAGCCGCGAGCAGAGCGGCCTCGTCAACATTGCCGCCGCGCGAGGTGTTGATGATGCACACGCCGTCCTTCATCTTGGAGATGGTGTCGGCGTTGACCAAAGGCCCGCCGGGAAGCGCGGGAGCGTGCAGAGAGATGAAATCGGACTTTTTGAGCAGCTCGTCAAGCGTGACGTAGGGGATTCCGGTCGCCTCGTCCGCGCCGGAGGTACGGGAGGAACGGGTGGCGATAACATCCATGCCGATCGCCTTTGCCATTACGCCGAGATGCGCACCGATGCGCCCAAAGCCGACAATGCCGAGTGTCTTGCCCAGAAGCTCGATGCCCTTGGCATAGGACTTCTTTTCCCAGAGATCGGCACGCATGGTGCTGCCCGCAACGGAGATATAGCGCGCGCAGGCGAACATATGGGCCATGGCACATTCGGCAACAGACTGGCTGGAGGCGTTTGGCGTGTTGCGAACGGTGATGCCGTTCTCCTCGGCATACTTGACGTCTATGTTGTCAACGCCGACGCCGCCGCGGATAATGAGCTTGAGCTTTCCGCCCTTTGCTTCATCAATATGATTTGCGCGCACCTTGGTCTTTGAACGAACGACAACCGCGTCAAAATCACGCAGAGCCTTTCCGAGTTCCTCGGGCTCATAGAACTGTTCGACTACATCGTGGCCATGCTCCCTGAGCTTGGCGAGCGCGCCCTTGTCCATTCCGTCAGTAACAAGAATCCTCATTTATCCCGTCTCCTTTACTTGTGCTCGGCCTCAAATTTCTTGAGGAAATCGACCAGCGCCTCAACGCCCTCCTTGGGCATGGCGTTATAAATGGAAGCGCGCAGACCGCCGACGCTCTTGTGACCCTTGAGGTTGTCGTAGCCCGCAGCCTTGGTAGCCTTGACGACCTCGGCGTCGAGCTCAGCGCTCTCGGTGACGAAGGGGACGTTCATCAGGCTGCGGACTTCGGGAACGACGGTGCCCTTGAACATTTTCGAGGAATCGAGGAAATCGTAAAGGACCTTTGCCTTCTCGACGTTGCGGCGATGCATTTCCTCCAGGCCGCCGATGCTCTTGAGATACTTGAAGACCTTGCCGCAGCAGTAGATATCCCAGCAGTTGGGGGTGTTGTACATCGAGCCGTTGTTGGCATGGGTGTCATAGCGCATATAGATCGGCATCTTGGGGTCAAGATCCTCGCGGATGAGATCCTCGCGGATGATGACGATGCTCATTCCGGCGGGACCGACGTTTTTCTGGACGCCCGCGTAGATAAGACCGTAGTCCTTGACATTGCAGGGCTTGGAGAGGAACATGGAGCTCTGGTCGGAGACCAGAACATGACCCTTGGTGTTGGGCAGCTTCTGCCAGGTGACACCATGGATGGTCTCATTCTCGCAGATATAGACATAATCGGTGTCGTCGGGAATGTCCAGATCGGAGCAGTCGGGGATATAGCTGTAGTTCTTATCCTTGCTGCTGGCGGCGACGATGACTTCACCATACTTCTTCGCCTCGGCAATAGCCTTCTTGGACCAGGCGCCGGTTTCGATATAGACCGCCTTGCCGTTCTTCATCAGGTTCCAGGGGATAGCCGCAAACTGCAGCGTGGCGCCGCCCTGAATGAAAAGCACCTTGTAGTGGTCGGGAATGCCCATGATCTCACGGAGATCTGCCTCCGCCTCGTCGACGATCTTCTGGAAGACGGCAGAGCGGTGCGACATCTCCATGACGCACATGCCGCTGCCCTGATAGTTCATCATCTCATCACGGATCTCTTCCAGAACAGGCTCGGGCATCATGGCGGGGCCGGCGGAGAAGTTATAAACGCGATCGTATTTCATTGCAGGGTTCCTCCTTCAAAATAATTGCAGAAAAAGTATAGTACAGTTTCAACAAAAAGACAAGAGCGAATAATAGGATTTTCTTCAAACCGGACAAATTGTTTATAATGACACCTATTACTTTTTTTAAAGTAAAATCGGTTGAATAATTGTTACAATGATAGTAAAATAATGATGTTGCACTATGAAAAATAACCAAAGGAAGTGATTTTATCAGATCTGACGGAAAGCGCGTGAAGGACGAGAGCGCGATCGTCCTTGCAACGCCGTATATCATGCCGCACCGTTACGACGCACAGAACATGATAACCGAGTATGCCGACATGGATATACTGCGCAAATACATAAACGGGAAGCGCGAGGAGGGGCACCGTATCACATATATGGCGTTGGTGCTCGCTGCGTATTACAAGGCTTATCTTGAAAATCCAAAGATTAACCGATTTGTGATGAACAAGCACATTTATCAGCGCAGCCACTTCTGTGTGAGCTTTGTTATGCTCAAAAAGCGCGCGGACGGCACGCCGGACGAGGCGCTGCTAAAGGTCTATATGGAACCGGACGACACCATTTTTTCGATCCAGAAGAAGGTCGAGAGCATCATTGCCGAAAATGCCGACGCGCTGCAGGAGAACGGTACGGATAAATTTGCAAACGCCGTGTTCACCGTGCCGCTTCTGCCCAATATAGTCGTGGGACTGGCAAAGCTTTTGGACCGCTACGGCATACTGCCGAAAAAGATAATAGAGATCAGCCCCTTCCATACGAGCCTGTTTATCACGAACCTTGCCAGCATTAACACGGAGCATATCTTCCACCATGCCTATGAATTTGGAACGACGAGCGTGTTCATGTGCATGGGCAAGCCTGTGATGGACTATATACACGGAGACTACAAAAAGAAGCTCATCCCGCTTTCCTGCGTTATGGACGAGCGTATATGCGGCGGCGTGGAGTACGCGCAGTTCTGGTCGAGCTTCAACCGTTATCTGAAGCACCCGGAGCTCACAGAGCAGCCTGGCCCGGGGAAGGGCAAGACTGAGGACAAAGACGAAAGCGAAGCAGAGAATATAGAAAGCACAAAGGACGCGGAGTGATGCTCCGCGCCCTTTGTGATCATATATGTATTATTTCCAGTTGATCTCGACCGTGTAATCCCCAAGATCGTAGCCGCTTTGCAAAAAGCTTCTTATCATCGACTCTGCGTTGCTGTTTGCGTTTGTGAGCAGCCCCTTTCTGATCGCCTTTCGTTCGGCGGAAACCTTGAGCTGTGAGTTTGACAGGTCGAAATCCCGTATGCTGATGGGGTTGAAAATGCTTGTTTTCTCGTCGTAAAGCTCAAAGCTGCCGTCGACAAATTCGTGGCTTGTGATTTTTGACCTCGGCAGCGTCACAGTGATCGTTTTCGTGTCGTTGTCCTTTTCAATCGCGACCTGCGTGAAGTCGATGCCTGCCTTGATGATGCCGTCATAGCTGTAGATGTAGCTGGACTTTGTGCCGGGAAGCGTTACGTTATAACCGAAAAGCGACGTCACCTGTGAGCTTTCAAAGGTGCCGACCTCAGTGTAGTTGTACTCCTGTGTCACCAGCTCACCGATGTTTTTAAGCCCATCCTGTATGATCTCCGCAGAGATCTCTTTATGAACCTCTTTAGGCACGATGACCTCACGCTCAACAGGCACTTCAACGTATTCCACACGGTCTACCTCGTCGAGCCCGTTTTGATAGGCGGTCTCGACGTTATTCTGCATGATGCTGTACATGATGATAAGCCCGACCACAAGCAATACGATCACGCCTGCGAGAAAAACTATGAGTCTTGTGATCCTGGCGGGATTTTCTTTGCGTTCGTCAAGCTCCGGTTCGGTGTATTTCATTGACGCACCTCCGTTTGTGTGATTTTTATTGAGGCTTGCAACATATTATACGGGCAATCGGGCGGTACGTCAACTATATTTCCCGCTCGTAAAGAGTCTTGAGAGCGGTTCCGGCAGGGTGGAAGAGCCTGCGGCCGGTATAGTCAAAGCGTGAGCCATGGCAGGGACAGTCCCAGGTTTTTTCGGCGCCGTTCCACTCAAGCGCGCAGCCCCTGTGCGGACAGAAGGGCGACACCGCATAAAGCATACCCTTTTCGTCTCTGTATACGCCATACTGCCTGCCGTGGTGACGAATGATCGCGGCGTGGCCTGAAGCAATCCTGGAAGCCTCGCATTCAAAAGCAGCGTAAAGCCGTTTGGCCTTACCACGCACAGCGTAGAGAGCCCCCTCCACCATGGCCTCAATGGAAGCGGAGGGAAAGAATCTGTCCGGCGAAAAGACGTCGGCATAGGGATAGTGATTGCCCAGTATCTCCACAGTCAAAAGCGTTGCGGCGACCATGCTGTTTGTCATGCCCCAGCGTCCGAAACCGGTTGCCACATGGAGGTATGGCGTCGCAGCGCTGTATCTGCCGATATAGGGAACTCTGTCAAGCGTCACGCAGTCCTGAGACGACCAGATCCTCGTTTCCCGCGCCTCCGGGAACCAAAGCCTTGCCTGCTCGCGAAGACGCTCAAAGGCGTCGCCGCAAGGCGTACCGCAGCGATGAAGTCCGCCGCCGAGTATCAGCTCGCTGCCGTGCTGCTGAAGGCTCCAGCCGCGTGTATCCGCATCAAGATACCACCCGTCTATGCGCTGAGCGCCGCTGAGCGCAAGTAAAAATGCTTGCTCCTGCCTGAGACGAAGGCGGTACAGTCCCCAGCGCTCAAGAATGGGATAACGCGTGGCGACGACAATGTGCTCGGCCTCAACGACGCCGGAGTCACAAATCACAACATGGGCGCGTACATCGCGGACAGGGGTGTGCTCGTATACTGTGAGCGAGGGCAACAGCGCGGCAAGAAAGGCCAGGGGCTCAAGCTTCGCTTGAGACGGAAAGCACAGCGCTTCACGCACGGGAAAGGGCAGACCGTCGACGGCGCGCAGCTCCGCCTTTGCGCCGAGCCTCAACGCGCTTATATACTCGCCCTCGAGCGAGGGCCCGTTAGTGGCCGTGTATACATTGGAGGTCGCCTCTGTCACGGAATATCCTACGCCGAGCGCATCGGCAAGCTTGCGGTACTGTGTCACGGCGTGAAGCTGCGCGCTTACATACTGGCGCGCAAGATGCTCCCCGAAGTCGCGTATGAGCCTTTCGCAAAAAAGCCCGTGCTGTGCGCTGATCCTTGCCGTCGTGCGCGCGGTAACGCTGCCGGCAAGCTTGTTTTCCTCAAGCAGCACAACGCGGAGCCCGGCGTTTTTGAGTGAAAACGCCGTGAGCAGACCGGCCATTCCGCCGCCTATGACCGCAACGTCCGCGTGCAGCTTTTCCTCCAACCTCCCGAAGGAGGGCAGTTCGTGATCATTTCTAAACATAAATGCCCCCGATACAAGCTTTCGGATAGCTTGCGCAGGGAAAAGACTTCCTATTCCTGCCAGAACTGGTAATCATTTGGACTTGCCAAATAGGTTACAAATTGGTTACAATCGGGACAGAAAGGGAGGTAATACCAATGAAACACAAATTAACCAGTCTTCTCATGGCAATCCTAGTAACTGTTTCCGTCTGCGTCCCGACCTTTGCGGATGACGGTGGGGATGCGTCGGGCGACAACTGCGGAGAGGACTATTTCTGGCAGTTGATCCTGCGCCTGTGGTGCGGCTGCGGCACAAGGGACGAGGACGCGCCCGAAAATCAGGAGCAGCCGGGGGAACCGGAGCAGCCAGAGCAGCCGCAAAAACCTGAACCGCAGGAGCCGGAAGAATTACCGGCAGCAAATGAACCGGCGGAGGACACGGTCAGCGCATATGAGAGGGAGGTCGCCAGACTTGTGAATATCGAGCGGGAGAAGGCGGGGCTTGCGCCGCTGGAGCTTGACGCAGAGCTATCGCGCGTCGCACGTATGAAATCGCAGGATATGCACGACCGTGGTTATTTTGACCACAACAGCCCTACCTACGGCACGCCGTATCAACTGATGAAGTCGCAGGGAGTGCGCTACAATGTCGCGGGCGAGAACATCGCGATGGGCTACCGCACACCGGAGGCGGTGGTGAGTGCGTGGATGGTGTCTCCGGGGCATCGCGCGAACATACTCAAGGCATCGTACACAAAAATCGGCGTCGGGTATGTCGCCGATGGGAACTATTGGACACAGCACTTTATTGGGTAAACGTTCGGGAATCACACAATTCGAGAAAAATTCTCTCTGAACGTGTACTTGCAAAAAAGGCGCCGTTGGGTGATACTGTACTCAACGGCGCCGAATGATTATTTGGGGAGAATGAAAAATGAAGTTGATGATTGGGGAGAACATGAAGCGCTTGCGCAGGGAACGCGATCTGACGCAGGAGGAGCTTGCGAACGTGCTGGGAGTGTCCTGCCAGTCCGTATCGCGCTGGGAAAACGGTTCGTGCTATCCGGACGTGGAGCTGCTGCCGTCAATCGCTGCGTTTTTCGGCGTGTCGACCGATAAGCTTATGGGCGTCGGTGAGGCGGAGGAGCAGCGCTTTGTTGAGCGGAGCGAGGCATCCTTCCGTGAGGCACTCAGCCGCGGCAAGGTCTACGAGTGCATCCGTATTGCGCGCGAGGGGGTGCGGGAATATCCAAACAACTATCATCTGCTCAACGATTTGATGTACGCCCTGTTTATTGCTGGCGACGAGGATGGCAACATCCCCGAGTGGCACGAGAACATGGAGAGGTTTGACGATGAGATCACGCGCCTCGGCGAACGCATAGTCAAATACTGTCCGGAGCAGGCGCTGCGCCTTGAAGCGACGGAGCTGCTTGCCTTCAATCATTTGGAGATGGGCAGAAAACGCGAGGCGCGCGCCGTCTATGAAACGCTGCCGGGGATCGGCTCCTGCCGCGAGATGTCAAACATGTGGCGCTGTTTCGAGGGTGAGGACCAGCTTGATTTCCTGCGGGGGATCATCCGTGGGGGCTGGCAGGTCATGAGCTATGGTATGTATTCTCTCGCGCGCACGCGTCTGCTGCCGGATGAGGAACTGCTGAAGGTCTATGAAAAGATGTTTGCCTTGGACTATCTGGTGTGGGACGGCAAACGGATGAATTCCTGCAGCTGGGACGACGACTATTGCCACATGGCGGCGGTCTTTGCGCGCATGGGGCGTACTGACGAGGCGTTTGCGGCGCTGGAAAACGCTGCGCGCTGCGCAAGGGCGTTTGACGGGCGCCCCGAGGAAACGACATACGAGAGCGTTTTATGCGGCAGGAGAACGGAGAGGCGCACCGACATACAGATGTCCGACGACCGTTCATTCCGCGAGATCATGCGCGACAAGTGGATGAAAGAGCCGGATTTTGACGCGATCCGCGATGACGCGCGTTTCCTTGCGATCGAGAAAACACTTTCCGAATGAAAAAAGCCCCTCCGCGGCACAAAACCGCGGAGGGGCAAAAGCTGTGTCAGGAGATATGTCTGCTGAAATACTCATAGGCAGACTGGTAATCCTCAAGGAATTTCTTATAGAGGAAGTCGAGGGTGCTCTTGTCGGACTCGGCGCGGAGGTTGTGGTGAAGCTCCTGCGTGAAAACGACGGCAAGCTCATGGGCGCGCAGTTCCTGATCGGTCATGATATCTATCTCCTTTATTAATTAATATCAATGTGAAAGAGCAAAGACTCTTAATACCCAATTATTATATCACCGTTGATACTCAAATTGCAAGCCATAAAGATCGACTGTGTCGCCGTCCTTGATGCCGCGTTCCTCGAGAAGCTTGAAAATGCCGTTGTCGCGCAGCGCCTTGTCAAAATACATCCGGCTTTCATAGTCTGAGAAGTTTACGTTTGCAATCAGCCGCTCGAGCCATTTGCCGGAGACATACCAAACGTCGTCGATGACCTCGATCTCCGGCTCCTCATCCGCGTCGAGCTGCGGCGGGCGGGGAACGTAATCGGGTTCATAGACTGTCACCGGAGGCAGCTCCGCCAACTTTTCCGCAATCTTTTGCACCAGCTCGCGGGTGCCGGTATGGCTTGCGGCGGAGAGTGCGAAAATCGGGAAGCCGAGCGGTTCGACATGCGCGCGCAGCGCATCGAGCAGCGTTTCGTCGGTCATGATGTCGATCTTGTTCGCAACGACGATCTGCGGGTGTTTGGAGAGCTCCGGCGACCAGTGGGAGAGCTCCAGATTGATGGCGTCAAAATCCTCGACGGGATCGCGTCCCTCGCTGCCCGAAACGTCGACGACGTGGACGAGCAGACGGCAGCGGTCCACATGGCGCAAAAAGTCGTGCCCAAGGCCTGCGCCCTCGCTCGCACCCTCGATGATACCGGGAATGTCCGCCATCACAAAGCTGGATTCCTCATTAACGTACACGACGCCGAGGTTCGGAAAGAGGGTCGTGAAGTGATAGTTGGCGATCTTCGGCTGCGCCTTTGAGACGACGGACAGCAGCGTCGACTTGCCGACATTCGGGAAGCCGATGAGCCCCACATCAGCAAGCAGCTTCAGCTCAAGAATGACGTCGTGGCTCTCGCCCTCAAGCCCTGCCTTGGCAAAGCGAGGGACCTGACGCGTGGGTGTTGCAAAGTGGGCGTTGCCCCAGCCACCGCGTCCGCCCTTGCAGAGTATGAAGGGCTCGCTGTCGGACATATCCTTGATGATTTCGTTGGTCTCGGCGTCTCTCACCAGCGTACCGCGCGGAACGCGGATGACGAGCGGCTTGCCGCCCCTGCCATTCTTGCGCGAGCCCTGG
>JAFZQQ010000016.1 GCA_017620315.1 Oscillospiraceae bacterium
AGAAAAGTATGTGTTGGCGGGATAGATAAACGACAAATCAATGTGGATCAAGTAGAAGACTTTCCCATCATTATTCCTCCATATGAACAGCAACTGCAGTTTGCTACTTTCGTTGCGCAAATCGACAAATCCAAATTTGCCTTGATGCGTATGCTGCATCAGATATCCATATCCCAAAGACAGGAGTGGACGATATGAGTAATTTCGCCTTCCTAAGCGAAAAACATGAATATGCCCTCTTTGCCTCTGCTGCGATAGAGGCGGAAAAGGTGTATGCGTCTGCGCCGGCCATGTGCGCTGTCGGCTGCCGGAAAGCTCTTGAATTGGCGGTCAAGTGGGTCTATGCGGCGGATAACACCATCGAAATGCCCTACAAGGATAACCTGCAGGCGCTGATTCATGAGCCGTCCTTCCGCTTTGCCGTGGATCACAGCACATGGGGAAAGCTGCCCTTTATTGTGAAGCTGGGCAACATGGCCGTCCATACGGAGCGCAGCGTACAGGCCAGCGACGCGCTGGTGTCTCTGCGCGGCCTGTTTGAGTTCATCGAATGGGTTGACTACTGCTACGGTACGGATTATGAGGAGCGCCATTTTGACGAGACACTGATTCCAAAAGAAAAGGTCATCGTTGATACCAAGAAAATCAAAGAGCAGGAAAGTCTGCTGGGCGAAAAAGACGCTGAAATCGAAGCGCTTCGCAAGCAAATCGAAACCATGGCTGCACAATACACAGCGGAAAAGGAGCAGCACCAGCAGCAGCGCAGCTTTGAGCCGGAGGACCTTTCCGAGTTCAAAACGCGGAAGATATATATTGATGTGGACATGAAGCAGATGGGCTGGAAGTTTACCGGCACAGATGCGGATGTTCAGGAGGAATACCCGGTCGAAGGTATGGCTGGCGTGGTCGGCCAGATGGGATATTGCGATTATGTGCTGTTTGGAAAAGACGGTCTGCCGCTTGCAGTCGTCGAGGCCAAACGTAGCAGCAAGGATCCCAACGTCGGCAGAAAACAGGCGGTATTATACGCTGACTGTCTGGAGCGGAAGTTCGGACGCCGCCCCATAATGTTCACAACCAATGGCTTTGATACATTCTTCTGGGATGACCAGAGCAGCCCTCAGCGGCACGTCAGCGGAGTGTTCAGCAAGGATGATCTTCAGAAGCTGATGAATCGCCGTTCGGCGCGGAAGCAACTGCTGGAGATTCCCATTGATGATGCCATTACCAATCGTGTTTATCAGAAAGAGGCAATCCGCGCCGTTTGCGAACAGATTGAGCTTGGATTCCGAAAGCACCTCCTCGTCATGGCGACCGGAACCGGCAAAACAAGAACTGCGGCCAGCATCGTGGATGTACTGAGCCGAGGAGAGCATGTGACCAACATCCTGTTCCTCGCAGATCGCACTGCGCTCGTGAAGCAGGCAAAAGATGCGTTCAAGGGCTATTTGCCGGATATGTCCCTGTGCAATCTCTGCTCCAACAAGGACGATCGCAGCGCCCGCATTGTGTTTTCCACATACCCCACGATGCTGAATGCGATTGACTCCACCAAATCCAAAGACGGGATGACCCTTTTTACGCCCGCTCATTTTGACCTGATTATCATTGACGAGAGCCATCGCAGCATTTTCAAAAAATACCGTGCGATCTTTGATTATTTCGATGCGATCCTGGTGGGGCTGACGGCCACGCCTAAAACCGATGTGGACCGCAACACCTATGATTTCTTTGAGATGGAGCACGGAGTTCCTACATACGCCTATGACTACGAAACGGCGGTCAACACCGATCATGTGCTTGTCCCGTACTATAACTATGAGGTCAAAACGAAGTTCCTGGAGGAGGGCATCCATTACGACGACCTTTCGGAGAAAGATAAGCAGCGATATGAGGATGACTTCATAGAGGATGATTTGCTCCCGGATTTCATCCCTTCAACGGAACTGAACAAGTTCGTCTTCAATGAGCTGACCGTTGATACTGTCCTTCAGGATCTCATGGAGCGTGGAATCAAGGTCGCCGGGGGAGAACGAATCGGCAAGACGATCATCTTCGCTCAGAACAAACGCCATGCGGAGTTTATCCTGGAACGCTTCAACAAGCTGTATCCCAGCTATAAGGGGAGCTTCGCCCAGCGTATTATCTGCGATGACGCCTACGCGCAGACCATCATAGACGATTTCAAAATTGCAGAGAAAGCGCCGCATATTGCAGTCTCTGTGGATATGATGGATACGGGTATCGACGTCCCCGAATGCGTCAACCTGGTGTTCTTTAAGAAAGTGCGTTCCAAATCGAAATTCTGGCAGATGATTGGTCGTGGAACACGCCTCTGTCCGGAATTGATTTGCTCTGATCAGATCGACGGGGAATACACCGGAAAGCGCCGTTTCCTCATCTTTGACTATTGCGGGAACTTTGAATACTTCCGCGAGCACAAAGAAGGATACGAGACGCGAGAGACAAAGAGCCTTTCAGAAAACATCTTTGGAAAGCGCGTCAAGATTGCCGTGCTCATGCAGGAAAGCGCCTATGCCGATGCGGATTACCAAAGCTGGCGTTCCGAGCTGGCGGATGATTGCCACGCACAGGTGTCGGAGCTGAACTATGATATTGTTGAGGTGCGCCTTCGCAAGCAATACGTAGAGAAATACAAGGTGCGTACCGCTTACGACTACATCAGCGAGGGAGACAAAGGTGAACTGCTGAAGTATATTGCGCCTATCGTCCATTTGAACGACGATGATGAAATGGCGCTGCGGTTTGACAACTTCATGTATGGGCTGATTCTTGCCAACATGGAGCATCTTGCATCGTTTAAGAGCGCTAAGAAGCAGCTTTGCGACATTGCCACACTGCTGGAGCGAAAAGCCAGCATTCCGCAAGTGAACGCAAAGATGACACTAATTAAGGACATCAACACAGACGAGTTCTGGAGCGCCAATGATATCCTGGCCTTTGAAACCGTGAGAAAGGAGCTGCGCGACCTTATCAAATTCCTTGACGGTGGAGGCAACGGTAAGCCGCTTATCATCACAAGGTTGACTGACCCGATCATTGACCAAAAAGAGGGCGAGAAGCTGGACGAGCCCTATGTCTTTGAAGCGTATCACGAAAAGGTTAACCGATATGTCAACGAGCACGGTGATACACTGGCGATATATAAGCTGACGCACAACATCCCGCTTTCTGCCGGGGATTACAGCGAATTGGAGCGCGTCTTTAC
>JAFZQQ010000204.1 GCA_017620315.1 Oscillospiraceae bacterium
CGAGGAAGTCCACGACGAGAAGTCCGAGCAGATCCGCACCTTTCTCACCGGACTTTTGCGGCACATGGACAGCGAGGCCGAGGTCAAGGTCTACGAGGTCGAAAAGAGCCGCTACAAGGTCATTCTTGAGGGAGAAAAGCTCGGTTCGCTGATTGGCCGGAGAGGGGAGACCCTTGACGCTATCCAGCAGCTCACCGGCTTCGCCGTGAACCGCAGCGGTGAAAAGAACCGCGCCCGTGTGCAGATCGACGCCGAGAACTACCGCGAAAAGCGCGAGCAGAGCCTCCAGCGCCTGGCGGAGAAGGTCGCGGCAAAGGTCGTCAAGTACCGCCGCAACATGACGCTCGAGCCGATGAACGCCTATGAGCGGCATGTGATCCACACCGCGCTTCAGGATACCAGAGATATCTCCACCTTCTCCATCGGCACCGAGCCGAACCGCCGCGTCGTCGTCGCGTACGACAAAAACAAACAGAGCGCAGTCAACGAGTGATTACAATACAGCCAAATAAAATCGGGAGGCTGCTTCCTTGTGGAGCAGCCTCCCAAATTTTTACGGTTCTGTCATTGCAGCGCCCTCCGGAGCATGTCGAGCGCGGTGTTTGCGGACTGCTGGCGAATGTGGTCGCGCGTGCGCGCGCCGAAGTCGCACTTTTTGACCGTCGTGCCCTCGGGCGTTGCGAGACCGACGTAGACGCGGCCGGGAGGATTGCCGAACTCGTCGGGGTCGGCGCCCGCGAGCCCGGTGACCGAAACCGCGTAGTCCGTGCCGATCGCCGCTCTGGCGCCCTCCGCCATGGCGCGCGCGACCGGCTCCGACACGGGGCCAAGCTCGTTGAGCATATCCCACGGAACGTTCAGCTGGTTAGCTTTCACGCCGTTGGAGTAGCAGACGATGCCGCCGAGGAACGCCTTGCTCGCGCCGGCATTATCCGTGAGGCGCTTGGCAATCAGTCCGCCGGTGCAGCTCTCGGCGGCGGCAAGCGTCAGACCGCGTCTTTTCAGAAGGTCGAGACAGACCTGCTCAAGACTGTCGACGTCGACGCCGTAGACCCACTCGCCGACGACGGACATCAGCTCGTCGAGCACGGGAGAGAGCAGCTTTTCGGCGGCCTCGCGGCTCTCCGCCTTCGCGGTCACGCGCAGCATGCATTCGTCCGGCTTCGCGTATGGCGCGACGGTAGGATTGGTCATGCCGGATATCTTATCATACAGCAGCGATTCGACCTCGCTCTCGCCCTTGCCGTAGATGCGCAGCGTGTGCGAGACGATGACATCGCGCGAAAGCGCGCGGAGATAGGGCTCGGCGCCGGTCGTGAACATCAGCTCGCATTCATGCGGGGGCCCGGGAAGCATGAGAACATGTACGCCGCCTTCACAGAAGGCGCAGCCCGGAGCGGTTCCGTTTTCATTGAGAAATACCGTGCAGTTCTCGGGAAGATATGCCTGTTTGAGGTTGTTCTCCGTCATCTCCCGCCCGCGGGAGACAAACACGCCGCGCACCCATTCCTCAAGCTCGGGGCGGAGGATGTTTTTGCGCCCGAAGACCTCGCAGATCGTCTGCTTTGTGAGATCGTCGTAGGTGGGGCCGAGCCCTCCAGTTGTGATGATGATATCCACGCGGGAGCGCGCAAGCTCAAGCGCCTCGCGAAGCCGCGCGGGATTGTCGCCCACGACCGTGTGGTAAAGGACGTCGATCCCTAACTCCGCAAGCTTTTCGGAGAGTATTCGGGCATCGGCGTTGACCACGTTTCCGAGCAGCAGCTCGGTGCCGACCGCAATCAGTTCCGCTCTGTGCGCCATCATTTCTGCTCCTTCTTTTCCTTGAGGAAAGCAATGAGCGAGAGAACATAGTTGGCGATGCCGAGAGAAAAGGCGGCAACGGTGACGGCGAGCAGGATGCTGGCAAGAGTGTATTGCGCGTTTTTCATGTTTTTCATAAGAAAGCCTCCTTATTATCAACAGCGTTACAGCTTGATGCGTACAAATTCGCGGTTTGCCATTGCGCGTTCGCAGAGGGCGCCGACGTCCAGCGCGCTCTCGGCCTCGCGCACCTCGTCGAGATGGGGCTTGGTTTTCGGATGGCGCGGGGTAAAGACCGTGCAGCAGTCCTCATAAGGCAGGATAGAGGTGTCGAAGGTGCCGATTTTACGGGATATGCGAACGATCTCCTCCTTGTCCATGCCGATCAGCGGACGCAGCACGGGAAGGGAGACCACATCCTCGGTGCAGCGCAGCGCCTCCATGGTCTGGCTCGCCACCTGGCCGAGACATTCTCCGGTTACAATGGACTTCGCATGCGCTTCTTCGGCGCACTGTTCGGCGATACGCATCATAAAGCGGCGCATAATGAGCGTAAAGAAGTCCTCGGGACAAGCGCGGCGTATCTCCTCCTGTATCTCGGTAAAGGGGACGATCTGAAGGCGCATCCTGCCGCACCACGGAGTGAGCCGCTGCGCAAGCTCGATCACCTTGTCCTTTGCCGCCTGCGAGGTGTAGGGCGGGGAGAAAAAGTGCACAGGCTCAAGCGCGACGCCGCGCTTTGCCATCATCCACGAGGAAACGGGGGAATCGATGCCGCCGGAGAGCAGCGTGACCGCGCTGCCGCCCATACCGAGCGGAAGCCCGCCGGCGCCGGGGACTGCGGGGCCGTGGACGAAGGCCGCGTCGTCGCGTATCTCAAGAAAGACCGTAAGCTCCGGCTCATGCACGTCGACGGCAAGGTACGGATACGCCTGATGCAGCGCGCCGCCCACCTGCTGCGAGAGCTGGATCGAGGTCAGCGGGAAGTTTTTGTCCGCGCGCTTGCTTTCGACCTTGAAGGATTTTGCCGCCGACAGCTCGGCGTCAAGATACTTTTTCGCGGCGGAGATGATCGCCTGAACGTCCTTTTCGCAGGGCAGCGCGCGGGAGACCGCGATCACGCCGAAGACCTGACGGCAGGCCTGAAAAGCCGCCTTCAGGTCGCAATCGTCGTTCACGGGCTCGACGTAAATTGTGGATTGTTTGGAGTAGACGCGGAAATTGCCGCACTTTGAAACGCGGCGGCGAAGATTGGAGATCAGCTTGTCCTCAAAGCTGCGGCGGTTCAGGCCCTTGAGCACGACCTCGCCCAGCTTGCAAAGTATCATTTCCTGCATAAGCGGTCAGTTTCCCTTCAAAATGTCCGTATTGCGGTATTGCACCGCCTCGGCGATATCCTCGGCGGCGATGTTCTCCCGGCCCTCGAGATCGGCGATGGTGCGTGCCACGCGCAAAAGCCTGTCGTGGCTGCGCGCGGTCAGCCCAAGCCGGTCGAACGCGGCCTTCAACAGCTTTTCGCCGGCCTCGTCCAAACGGCAGTATTCGCCGACCATCGGCGGCGTCATCTGGGCGTTGCAGAGCACCTCTGTGCCGCTGAAGCGCGCCTTTTGTATTTCGCGTGCGGCGTTGACCCTCGCGCGGACAGACTCGCTGCTCTCGGCGGGTTCTCTGCGACGCATTGCCTCGTATTCCACGCTCGGAACATGCACATGGATGTCCATGCGGTCGAGCATCGGACCGCTGATGCGCTCGACGTACTTCTGCACCTGCTGCATCGAGCAGCTGCACCGCCCGGAGGGATGACCGTACCAGCCGCAGCGGCAGGGATTCATCGCTCCGACCAGCATAAAGCGGCTCGGCAGCGTGATGGAGCCCGCGGCGCGGGTGATGGTCACCTCGCCGTCCTCTATCGGAGCGCGCAGCGCCTCAAGCACGTCGCGCGGGAACTCGGGGAGCTCGTCGAGAAACAGCACGCCGTTGTGCGCGAGCGATATCTCGCCGGGCTTTGGAAAGCTTCCGCCGCCCGTCATCGCGACTGAGGACAGCGTGTGGTGCGGCGAGCGGAAGGGCCGCTCGATCAACAGCGGGCGCTCCGCGTCGGTGAGACCCGCGACCGACCAGATCTCGGTCGCCTCAAGCGCCTCGCGGCGCGTCATGTCCGGAAGTATGGACGGAAGACGTCTTGCAAGCATCGATTTTCCGGAGCCGGGCGAGCCGATCATCAGCACGTTGTGCCCGCCCGCGGCGGCGACCTCAAGCGCGCGCTTGACGTTCTCCTGCCCCATAACGTCGGCGAAGTCCGGGCCTCCCGTGCGTGCCGAAGGCTCCTCCCAGCGGGGCGCCGGCTCGATGGGCATCTCTCCGCGGAGATGCGCGACAAGTCCCGCGACATCGGAAACGGGATAGACCGTCAACCCGTCGGCAAGCGTAGCCTCCGCGGAGTTCACCGCGGGGACATAGAGCGTTTTGATACCCGCGCGCGCCGCCGCCATGGCCATCGGCAGAACGCCGTTTATCCCGCGCAGCGCGCCTGTGAGGCTGAGCTCGCCGATGAAGGCGGCGTCGGCGGGAAGCTCGGGAAGCTCTTCGGCGCAGCGCAGAAGACCGAGAAAAATCGGCAGATCGTAGACCGTGCCCTCCTTGCGCTGGCCCGCCGGAGCGAGGTTTACCGTGATGCGGGAGACGGGGAACTTCGCGCCGCAGTTCTTTACCGCCGCGCGCACTCTCTCGCGGGATTCCTTGACCGCCGTATCGCCAAGCCCGACGACGTCGAAGCTCGGAAGGCCGCCCGAAAGAAAACACTCGACCGACACCTCATAGCCCGAGACGCCGTGCAGCCCCAGCGACCGCACTGTTGTTACCATACGCAAAATCCCCCCGTTTCTTTTCAAAAAAATACATAGTAAGCGAATTGAATAAATGCGCTTACTATATCAGCCATATTTCGCGGCGAGCGAAATGGCGATAAACTATTATAGTAAATGCAAATACTGCTTGTATTTGACTATAATATCATAAACTGTCGGGAAATAAAACCCAAATAAAGCGAAATGATAAAAATATCCGACAGTCGGTCACATCGCAAATAGATATTGTGGATAAAAAATTTCCCAATACAATATAACTAACTGGACAACTGACACAATATGCTGTATAATCAGTCCGATTATGGGACAGTGTCGGCGAAGCCGACCGTCCGAGTGTGAAAAATGAGGTGAGACAATGGCAAAAGCGTTCTTTGGCGGCGTTCATCCCCATGACATGAAGGCCGCGACCAATGAGAAGGCCATCGAGCAGCTTGCGCCGCCGAAGCAGGTCGTCATTCCGATGTCGATGCACTTCGGAGCGCCCTGCACGCCCATCGTCGCAAAGGGAGACCATGTGAAGATCGGGCAGAAGATCGGCGAAACGAAGGGGCTGGGCGCACCCATCCACGCGAGCGTGTCAGGCACGGTCGCCGCGGTGGAGCCGCGACCCTACTCCATGGGCGGAAACGTGATGTCGGTGGTCATCGACAACGATTTCCAGGACGAGATCAGCGAGGAGGTCGTCGCTCCGGCGGATCCCGATCTTCTCAGCGTCGAGGAGTTGGTCGAGATCGTCAAGAATGCCGGTATCGTCGGCATGGGCGGCGCGACCTTCCCGACGCACGTGAAGATCTCGGGCGGCATCGGTCTGGTCGACACGGTCATCATCAACGGCGCCGAGTGCGAGCCCTACCTCACGGGCGACCACCGCGCCATGCTCGAGCGTCCGAAGGAGATCATCGGCGGCTGCGGCTACCTCGCCAAGATGTTCGGCGTGGACAAGGTCATCATCGGCGTGGAGATGAACAAGCAGAACGGCATCGACTCGCTGAACAGGACC
>JAFZQQ010000205.1 GCA_017620315.1 Oscillospiraceae bacterium
GCGTACGAAGGTCGTCTACTATCCCGTGTGCCAGGGCTGCGGCGCGCCGCGTCCCGACGGGGCGAACAACTGCCAGTATTGCGGCAGAAGCTTTATAAAAAGCGAAGAGGTCATCAAGGAGGAGGATATCCCCAAGGAGGAAAAGGAGCTGCGCAACAAGAAGGAGGACGGGCTTTACAGCTTTGCCTCGCAGCCGAACACCTTCATGCGCGTGCATGTGACGCATATCACAATGCCGCGCAGCGCCGTAACGACGACAAGAGGCTCAGGCGGATGCGCCCACAGCTCCTGCGCCTGCGCGTGTGCCTGCGCCTGCGCCGGAGGCGGCCGCGCGGGCTGCTCGGTCAAGGATTTCTACAACACGCATCTGAAGCTCGACCATCTCAAGGCACAAGGCAAATAAAAGAACGGTTCTCCACAGCGCCGCTGCGGAGATCCGTTTTTTGTCATTCCCATTGCCTAAGAAGGGACTGCATCCATTCCTTGACGTTCATGTGGTAAACCTTTTGGAGAAGCGAATCCGTCAGCACCTCGGAGAGCGCGCCGGAGGCGGCGATGCGCCCGTTGTCGAGCAGCGCCGCGCTGCTGCCGTAGAGCCGCGCAAGACTTAGATCATGCACGACCGAAATGACCGCGCGGCCGGGCTCGGCGCACCAGCGCCGGATAAGGGAGAAGATCTGCTTCTGATAGACAAGGTCGAGGTGATTGGTCGGCTCGTCGAGTATGAGAAGCTCGGGCTCCTGAGCGAAGACCTGCGCGAGAAAAGCGCGCTGGAGCTCTCCGCCCGAGAGCGTCAGCACGGACTGGGAGGCGAGCTCCCGCAGCCCGGTCAACTCCAATGCTGTGGAAACCGCGCGTTCGTCGCCGTCTGTGCGCCTTGAGAAGACGCCGGGCGAATAGGCGTACCGCCCAAGCCGCACAACGTCCTCGACCGAGAAAGCGTAGCCGACGGAGTGGTTCTGAGAAAGAACGCCGATGTGCCGCGCAAGCATGTGCGGCTTGAATTCGCGCACGTTCTTTCCGCGGAAGAGCACTTCGCCGGAGTATGCCACGCCCTGAGATATCGCGCTGACTATGGTGGATTTACCGGCGCCGTTTGGGCCGACGATCATCAGCCATTCGCCCTCGTCGACGGAAAAGTTGACGCCCTTGACGATCTCCAGCGCTCCGAAGCGCACGCTCAGGCCTTTCACATCAAGCATCTTCATGCGCTCGACCTCCCGGAACGGTAGAAGATCACGATGAACACAAGTGCCCCTATGAGCGACGTTACCACGCCGATCGGGATCTGGAGCGGGTTTGCTATCGTGCGCGCGGCAAGGTCGCAAAGCATGAGAAAGGTGGAGCCGCCGAAAAGTGTCGCCGGCATCAGACGCGAGTGGTCGGGCCCGGTTATCATGCGGACGATGTGCGGCGTGACGAGCCCGACGAAGCCGATGGTGCCTCCGATGGATACGCATACGCCGATGAGTGCGGAAACCGCAATGAGCACAGTAAGACGCACGGCGCGCACATTGACGCCGACATGGCGGGCGTTGTCTTCGCCGACAGCAAAGGCGTTCAGCTCGCGCGAAAGGCGCATAAGCACGCCGCCGCAGATAAGCAGCGCCGCGAGAAGCACCAGCGCGTTCTGATAGCTGCTGCCCGCCAGCGAGCCCATAGTCCAGAAGGTGATGTTGTGCAGCTTGTCCGAGGAAAAGGTGATGACAAGCGACATCAAGCTCGAGGCGAACATGGAATAGATGATACCGATGAGTATGATGCTGTTGGTCGAAAGCGAGTAGTCCAGCTTGTAGGCAAGCGACAGTATGAGCACGATCGACCCAAAGGCAAAGAGCATTGCCATCACCATAGTCCCGGCGAAGGGCAGGGAGGGAAAGGTGACGCCGAAGGCTATCGCGACGACTGCGCCGAGGGAGGCACCGGAGGATACTCCGAGCGTCGAGCCGTCGGCAAGCGGGTTTTTCAAAAGTCCCTGCATTGCCGCACCGCACAGAGACAGCGACGCGCCAGTGAGCGCGACGCACAGCACCCTGGGAAGACGCGAGGAGAGAATTATGGAGGCGGCGGTCGAGTTATCCTGCGAAAGCCCGGCGACGGCACGCACGATAACTGCCGCCGTTTCGCCGAAGGGGATCGCTACGCTGCCCACGGATACGCACAGCACGAGAGCAGAGAGCATGATCGCCGCAAAGAGCAGATAAATGAGCGGGGAAAACGCGCCTGCGGCGCCGCGAGCCTTAGCTGTGCCGGAGCTCATGCCGCCGGTTTGACTTCATCGCCGGCGTGTTCGACAACGAAATCATAGAGCATCTGAGCGCCATCGGCAAGACGCGGAGTGGGACGGGAAAGCTCGTTGTTCTGAAGGTTCAGGATAGCCCCGTTGCGCACGGCGGAGACGTTTTCCCAGCCTGCACGCGAGCAGATCTCCTCGACGGGAGTAGGGCCTTCGCCAAAGTACATGGTGATGGTCACGATGAAATCGGGGTCGCGGGCGAGCACCTGCTCCTCGCTGACCTCGCCCCAGCCGTCAACGTCGTCGAAAACGTTCTTCAGACCGACCATCTCGGCGATCTCGTTCATAAAGGTGCCCTTGCCGGCGGTCC
>JAFZQQ010000206.1 GCA_017620315.1 Oscillospiraceae bacterium
GTCATAGGCTTCCTCAAAGCCATGCTCATAATACGCCGTCAGCTCGTCGGTGAGCTCTTCATCCATCATGAGCCAATAGACCATGATCCCGGCGT
Organism: Oscillospiraceae bacterium; assembly: GCA_017620315.1. Lineage (GTDB taxonomy): Bacteria > Bacillota > Clostridia > Oscillospirales > Oscillospiraceae > Hominicoprocola. The sequence continues at coordinate 96 of JAFZQQ010000206.1, forward strand.
AAAGGCCGGAATGTCCGCCGTCGTTAAGCGGGCCGGCCGTCATAAGGGTCTGGCCGACCAGGTAATCATACAGGTTGGTGCTTTTCAGCAGCTCACGTATCCCCGGCCAGGACTCGGCAAGCGCGGCGTCCATGCCCTTCTCCGCCATTGCCTTCTCAATGGGCGCGCGGCCGGGATAGCCATAGTTGTTTTCAATGGCAAAGCAAAGCTCGTTGTAGGCGAACTCCGCCATGTCGGCGGGGCGTTCCTTGACGCTCAGGAGCATATCGTAGAAATGCTCGTCGCGCACGTTGTCGGTGGGATAGTGGTTGTCGTCGTTGACGTAGAAAAAGATCCCATTGAAGTTGGCGACGTGATAGAAGAGGTCGGAATAGATGTCCGAAAGAGTGGCGAGCGGGAAAAAGACGTCGCCGCCGTCCTCGCGCAGGTCGATGCCGTATTTTGTGAAGTCAAAGGTCACGACGGCGGGGTCCCGGTCGTACTCCACGTCCTTGAACGCGGCAAAGGCATAGCCGTCGTAGTACACGTTGGGCATGCCCTTCTGCACCTGATCCATCAGGTTTGTGAAGGCGCTGAGATCGGGGGAGGAGAACACGTCCTTCTCCGTGTCCACCGTGGCGACGCCGGTCGTGCTGGTCAGCGTGTAGCTGTGGCCTTTTTTCTCCACCTTCATCTCCGCGCCGGGGAGCATCAGGGCATAGTAGTCGCTGATGCTGATATAGGCCACGTTCGGCATGTCGCTGTAGAAGCGCAGCTCCGCGCGCTCATTCGTCATCGTCTCGCGGTACACGGGCACAGGGCGTGTGACATAGCCGTTTTCCGCCATGCTCCAGCGATAGAGCATCGTGACGGCCTGCTCAAGCGTCAGCGCCTTTTCCGGGGAGAAGGTTTCCGCGCCGGTGCCGTTGGTGACGCCCTTCACGACGGCCCAGTTCACGGCGTCGGCCGCGTTCGGATTGGCCGCAAGCGCGGCGGCGGTGATATCGGAAAAGCCGGCGTCCGGCGCCTTCTCGCCCTTACCCAGCGCGAGATACATAAGGCCCACAAAGTCCAAACGGTTTTCCTTGCCCTCGAAATAGCGCTTTTCCGCCTGCTTGCCGGCACGCTCGATCAGCCATGCTTTCGCGGCGTCGAAGGACGCGTCTGCGTCCCCGCCGGCGGCCGCGCGCCAAAGCAGCGTCAGCGCCTCGGTCTTGGTGCAGACCTGTCCGACGCCGATCCGCCCGCTGTCATCGCTTTTGACGATCCCGTTGTCCCTCGCCCAGAGAACAGGCACAGCATACCATTTGGCATAATCCACATCCGTCAATACCGGCACGGCGCTTTCGGCGCCTTCATCCGACGCGGCGGCGGCATTCATGCCGCAGACCGTCAGGGAGAGCGTCATACAAAGCGCAAGAATCAGGGATAATGTTTTCTTCATAGGCTTCTCCTTTCTCATCACAAAAGGCGTTTTCGCGGGACGGCCCGCGAAAGTGGGAACAATGCCGATTACTGTATGTTTGTTATTATACCACACATCCCGGTGCAAAACAAGCGCGGCAGCCGTAAAATGTAACAAAAGGCCGGTTGTTTTTTCTTTACAAGCCCCGCCGGAAATGCTATTATTTTTGATTGGTAAAGGAACCGTCGGCGCGGCCGGTGACGGCGGCAGGCATCAACGCAAGTCTAAACATACGGAGGAGGCTACTATGATAACAAAGACAAAGGTAACCGAGCTTGGTATCTACAGAAAGAGCGCAACCGTGACCCGCGAGGGCGAGGCCGCGCTTACCGCGGGCAGAAGCGTCATATATGTTTCGGGAATGACCGGCACGGCGAACTCCGGCAGCTTCCGGCTCAAATTCCCCGAGGGCATAAAGGCGGCGAACCTTCAGCTTGTAAGGGCGGCCGATGTTGAGGACTGCGAAAAGGAGTCCGAGAAGCTCGGCGCGAAAATCGCCGAGGCGGACTACAGGATAGAGACCTGTAACATTATGAGCGAGCTGAGAAAGACCAACGGAGATTTTACCGGCAGGGCAGAGGTATCGGTCGAGGCGCAGGAAAAGTATATCGACGCGCTTCCGGAGCAGCTTCTTTCTCTTCACAGGCAGATCGAGGAGCTTCAAAGCGAAAAGAAGGCGCTTCTGGAAAAGCAGGAGCTGGCGCTCGCCGAGGAGAGCAAACCGCTTATCATGGCGGAGATCCATTCCGAGCGGGATATGACCGTGCCGTTCATTCTGCAGTATGAGGAGAGGTCGTGTGGCTGGAGCCCCGAATATGAGGTAAGGTTCTCAAGCGAAGCCGAGCCTCTGGAGGTGAGCATGAAGGCTCGCATCCGGCAGTCCTCGAACGAGAACTGGCTCGGGGTAAAAACCACGCTCTACACCGGGAACCCCTCTGCCTCGCAGGAGCTGCCCGAGATACTGCCCGAGCACGTTTCGATATACGAGCCGCCCGTGCAGGCGGCCCCGCGCATGGCGGCGAAAATGAGCTCCGATTCGGTCTTGATGGGCGCGCCCATGATGGCAATGGCGGCGGCCGGAGCCTCTAACATGGCGGGCATGGGGATGATGGCCATGGCAAATCTCCAAACGGAGGAGGCCGAGGTAGACGAGGCGGATACGATGACCGCCTTTTCCCTTCCCGGGGCAAAGGATATCATAAGCGGCGCGGACGGAAACGTGGCGCTGCTCCAGTCTTTCCGCGTTCCCGCGAAGTATCGCACGCTCGCGATCCCGAAGCTCAGCAACAAGGGATTTCTCACCGCGGAGATCACCGCCTCGGAGTGGCCGCTCCCCTCCGCGCGCGCAAAGATCTATATCAAGGACACCTTTGCGGGCGAGGTATATGTCGACGCGGATACGGAGAAGGACACATTCGCCCTGTCGCTCGGGCAGGACGAACGGCTGAGCATCAGCAGGACGGAGCTCCCCTCCAGGACAAGCGAGGCGTTCCTGAAAAATCAGAAAAAGCAGGTAAAGGGCTCCGTTATACGCCTGAGCAACGGCTCGTCCGAAAAGATAGCGCTGACGGTGAAGGATCAGATCCCGGTTTCAACGGACTCGGCTGTCACGGTAGAGCTGAGCGAAGCGTCCGGCGGCGTTTTGGACGCGGAGACCGGCATCATAGTCTGGACGCTGGACGCAGATCCGGGCAGGGCGGAGGAGCTGAAGCTTTCCTATTCGCTCGCCTGGCCGAAGGACAAGCGCATCGTTTCCCACACAGGCGTTTCGGCGCCGCGGCTTGCGAAGTTCTGCCCGACCTGCGGTCAGCCCACGACTTCGAGATTCTGCCCGAACTGCGGGGGCGACTGTTCCGCGCAGTAGTTATTCAGGCAAGGCGGCGCCATCATCTATCTTGACATACTGAAACAACCGTCTCGCTTTGCGGCGAGGCGGTTGTTTCATAAGCTGTGACGCTGTGGTACCGGATGTGCCGGTTACTGGTTCGTCTTGAAGTGCGCGACCTGATCCTGCAGCTGTTTGGACTGCCCGTTGAGCGAGGCGCACAGCGCGGAGGTCTCCTCCGCCGTGGCGGCGTTGGTCTGGATGACCTGAGATATCTGCTCGACGCCGGCCGTGATCTGCTTGATGGATTCGCTCTGCTCCTGACTGGCGGAGGCGATCTCTACGATCAGCTTCGCCGTCTGGCTGGACATCTCCTTGACCTCCTTCATGGAGTCCGCCGTGGCGGCGGCGATCTCCGAGCCCTTGCCGACGGCGGAGATGGAGGCGGTAATCAGGTCGGAGGTGCTCTTTGCCGCCTCCTGCGACTTGTTGGCAAGGTTGCGCACCTCGTCGGCAACGACGGCGAAGCCCTTGCCCGCCGCGCCCGCGCGCGCAGCCTCGACCGCCGCGTTGAGCGCGAGGATGTTGGTCTGGAACGCGATATCCTCTATCGTCTTGATGATCTTTTCGATCTCGTTGGAGGTGTTGCTGATCTCGTTCATGGCGTTGACCATGTTCTGGATCTCGGCGTCCTGATAATTGACCTTCTCCTGCGTACGCTCGGACAGCTCGCCCGCCTGAGCGGCATTGTCCGCGGTCGTCGCGATCTGCGTGGAAACATCCTGTATCGTGGCGGAGATCTCCTCGATGGCGGACGCCTGGCGCGTGGTGCCTTCGGCGAGGGACTGCGAGCCCTCCGCGATCTGCACCGAGCCGGTGAGAACGTCGGTGCTGCTCGTGCCGACGCCGTACATGATCTGGTTGAGCGAGCCGAGGATGCGCTCGATGGACTCCTTGATCCTTCCGAAGTCGCCCGGATACTCCACGCGCGTCCTTGCGGTGAGGTCGCCGTGCGCAACGGAGTCGAGCACGGAGGCAAGGTCGTTGATGATCGAGTTCATGTTGGAGGTCAGCGTGTGCGCCGCCTCGGACATAGTCTCTATCTCATCGTTGGTTTTGAACACCTGCGCGGGCGTGGAAACGTCGCCCGCAGCCATATCCTGCATGCGCTGCGCGGTCGCCGCGACGGGGCCGGCGATGTTCTTGATGCGCGCGCCCGTGACGACAACGGCGGTCAACGTTGAAAGCAGGGAGATCATGAGGATCAGGATCACCGCCTTGACGATGCTCGCCTTGATGGGACTCACAGACGTCGCCGAGACGACATACCAGCCCTCGACGCTGCCGATCTGCACGTAAGAAGCGGTGTAATCCGTGCCGGAAAGCTTGAATCTGACGTTGCCCTCGCTGCCCTTGAGGATCTCGCCGACCGCCTTGGTGATCGAACTGCCGAGTCCGTGATTGCCCGCAAGCCCTGTCTGCTTTGGAACAAGATTCGTGCTGGTGGCCACGACGACGCCGGTCTTGTCGATAATGAACGCGATGCCATCTTCCTCATAATGCACGTTTTTGATCAAGTCAGAAAAATCGATAGCGGTCTCGTCGACCTCGCCGAACTGCTGAGAAAGCGTGCTGACGGTATAGTCCACGGAGGACGCATAGGCCTTGGAAACGGCGTTCCCTTCGCTTTCATACATCGACATGTACTTGCCGTAGGTCACTATGACATAAGCGATCACGAGGATCAGGCATGCCGCGAGCACCGGGACGATCGAAAGCAGGGTCAATCTCAGCTTCAGGGTTCTCTTTTTCTTGTTCATTTTCTTCCTCCGGAGCCGAAAATTCTTTTCGACGGCCTGACAAAGTACAGACTTCGTCTCAACTGTGAGGCTCCTTATCATTTATTTATACTATAACCCAATGAATTTGTAAACAGTTAATTTTGCTTGTATCATCACGCTTTTCACACTGCGCGCTATTGTATTATCCAGCCGTCTGTGATAAACTTCAAACAGATTTGCAGCATAGGAGGAATCAAGCATGGAAAAGACCTATCTTGGCTGGCGCGATCCGGGTTTTCCCGCGTCCGCGCAAAAGGAATACGCCGCGCCGACGCCGCTGCTCGCCGAGAACGGCAGCCTGCTCGCCTCCGGCTGGGCGCGCCACACCGTGTTCGACTATGACCGCGCCCGCGTGAGACACCCGCTGCGCCGCAAGGAGTGGGATTTCTACCAGCTTTCCGACGGGCATTATATGGCGCAGGTCAGCTTTGCCAACATATCCCTCGGCGGTTATGCCTCCGCCGTGCTTGTCGATCTGAAGGCTGGAAAAACGCTCGCCTCGGCGATGGGGCCGTTTATCGGCGGCAAGGACCGCTATGTGCTGCCCTCGCGCGGCGACACGCCGGGCGGGGTCGAGTTCAGCGTCGGCGGCGCACGGTTCAAGACATTCACCACGGACGAGAGCCGGACGCTTTTCTTTGAAAAGGGCGGCGTGCGCTGCTCGTTCACGATGGACCGTATGCCGCAGCAGGAGAATATCACCACGGTGCTGCCGTTCAAGGGCATGCCCGACCGCTATTTTATGACCGCAAAGGAAAACTGCATGCCCTGCGAGGGCAGCTTTACCTATGACGGCGAAACAGTCACGTTCCGGAAGGAGGACGCCTTCTGCGTCATGGACTGGGGCAGGGTCTGCACGCCCTATCGCCTTGTCTGGTATTGGGGCAACGGTTCGCAGTATTACTATGACAAGGATGGCGGACGGCATATCTTCGGCTTCGAGATCACCTGGGGCATCGGCGACGAGAGCGCGGCGACCGAGACCTGTCTCTTTTTCGACGGCAAGGCACACAAGCTCGACGCCGTAGACGTCGAGACCTTCCCCAAGCCGGACAGGTACATGGAACCCTGGCGCTTCCTGAGCCGGGACGGGCGCTTTGCATTGACGATGACGCCGTTTTACGACCACCATTCCGATTTGAACATCGGCGTGATGCGTATGCACTCCCATCAGGTGCATGGGCTTTGGAACGGCACCGTGACGCTGGACGACGGAACGGTTTTGGAGATCCGGGACATGTACGCGTTCTGCGAATACGTCGAAAACCGCTGGTAACGCGCCGCGCAGCCTCTCCGACAACAATATGATACAAAAAACGCGTTGCAGAACAAGCGTCTGCAGCGCGTTTCTCCATTAAATGAGCGCAGCGGCACGGCAAGCTGAACCCGTCACCACGCGTCTTCGTCGGGCAGCACCTCGATGCTCGGGTCAAGCGGCTCCTCGCGCAGCACCGTGCGCATATAGGCGTTGAGCTGGTCGCGGATCGCCTGGCGCGTATAGACGCGCGGGTCGCAAAGATCGTGGCAGACCCAGACGAGATGGATGCCGCGCGAGCGCGCCTGCTCCTCGAACTGTCCGTGCATACCGTCCAGCGCCTTGCAGCTCATGTGCTCCCACATGATCACCATGTCGGCGTTCATCTTCTCGCAGAACTCCCACAGCTCGTCGACGAGCACCTTGTAACCGCCGTGCGTGCGGTTGCGCATGATCATGTTCTCGTTGAGCCATGCCATGTCGTAATACGCCTGCTCGCGGTTCTCCGGCGTATCCTCCTCGGCGATCAGCTTCGTGTTCACGAGCGAGAGCATATCCGTCAGCGGCACAATGCCCCAGCAGTGCACCATCCAGTTGAGCATATCGATGCAATACTGCGGCTGCACGCCCCAAATGATGGCGCGGTGGCGGTATTCCGGCGCCATCATGCGCTTCGCGGCGCAGCCCTGCTCGGCATACCGCAAAAGCTTGGCGTCGACGGGCGGGAATTCCTCCGAGCGGCCGCAGTTGCCCATATAGTTCGTGTCGTTGTAAAGGGAGAAGGGCGCGCCGACGAACTGGGGATAGGGCGTGGAGTTGATATCCAGCCAGGCAAGGCGGGTACGCGTCGCCTCGTTGACGCGCTTCGCGCACTCGAAGTAATGCCCCCAGTCCCACTTTTCTCCGGTGTGCTCTTCGACAAAGGCAATCGCCTTTTTGACGTCCGCCGCCGCATAGTCCTGCACGTCCGGCTCGCGGTGGCGCATCGGCGCTACCAGCTGGAAGGTCGGGATGCCATACTCCCGTTCAAGGCGCTTGGCAATGATGCCGTTGCCCATCAGCGAACCGTCGCAGGTGGTGTTGACCTGCACCGCGCAGGCGCCCAGCACCGGGAAGTCGTCCTCGATGGAGATGCCCGCCTCCGCCTCCGGCATAGGACACACATCGCCGGGGATGCCGAACTGCTGCGCCACGTCAAGGTAATGCGTGGTGGAGTTCTGCGTAAGAAGATTCGCGACAAACATCGTGGGCACCTCGCGAAGGATGGCCTTCACCGTCGGGAAGCCCATCATAAAGGCGGTCATTGCGTTCTCGTCGGTCAGCACGCACTTGGCCGAAAACTTTTCGTCGTTGCCCGTCTTGCGGTCGCCGCGGAAGACGTTGTCCATCGTCTTCGCCACGTCGTACACCACAAAGTCCATCGAGGTGTGGACGATGCGCAGCGCCTCGTCCCGCAGACCCATCGTGAACTTGTCGACCATATGCGGCACGGCGAGATAATTCGCCATCCAGCGGTAACGGAACATCGCCTTGACGTTGCGGGGCTTGACGATAAACCTGGCAAGGATCGCAATGATGCCGAGCCATCTGCCGTAATCGTAGAGCGTGTCCTTCACGCCGCGCCACTCGCGCCGGCAGCGAACCTTGCCCCCGTCAAACAGGGCGCCGAGCTGCTGCTCACCTGCGCGCTTCCAGCCCTCCTGCTTTATCATGACGCTCCTCCCCCCTTGATCTTCTTTATTTCGATACTCTCAATAAACGCCTGCACGCGGGTTCGGAGCTGCCCCGAAGACGCCGCCGCGTTGTACGGCCGGTCGATCGAGAGTACGGGCCATCCGTAATCCTCGCGCAGCATGGCGGAGCCCAGCGTCCGCTCGTATGCCCAGGGGTCGCAAAACTTCACCTGCTCGTAAATGATCCCGTCCGCATGGTATTCCTCGGCAATGCCCTTCACATACTCCTTGCGGCCGTAGACCTTTTCCATGTTCATCATGCGCGGGCACTGGCAGTTGTAGACGTAGTGCCGGCAGACCTGCGTAAGCGCGTCCTCTCCGTCGTTGAGCTCGATCGGGTCACGCCCCGGCAGCGAGCCGAAGCAGAAGCGGTCGGCGCAGACGTAGGCGCCCGTCTCCTCGATAAGCCTGATCAGGGCGCTGTCGTCGATCTCCGAGCCGACAAGCGCCACTCGGGCGCGCCAGAGCTGCTCATCCGGCTCGCGGGTCCTGAGCTCCTCCAGCGTTTCCTCAAGCTTGTCGACGATCAGCCGCTTCGGGCAGACATAGGTCGCAAGCGTAAGCACGTGGAACTCATAGCCCGTGATGCGCGGCCTTGCCTCCTTGCGGAATTCGCCGATCTCGCGGATCAGGCGGCACACGCGGTTGTGCTCCTCCACCGCCTTTCGTATCGCCGCGTCGGATATGTCGACGCCGTAGCGCTCGTGCAGCGGCTGCAGGATGTGGTTCCTGCACTGCACCACCGCGAGCTCGATGCCGTTTTCGTCCGCCTTGAGCGGGATCTCCATGTACTCGTGGAAGAACCTCTCGTTTCCCTTGCCCATGGTCTTGAGCAGCTCCATGTTCTCCACGCAGCGGTTGATCATGGTGCAGCCGTCGGGCGAGACGACGCAGTCGGCGAAGTTGAAGCCGCCCTCTATCGCGCGCTCCAGCAGCGCGCGGCTGGTCTCACACAGCAGCGCCGTCATATAGTAGGTCGCGACGTCCAGCGAGCCGGTGTTCGGTGCGAAAAGGCGGATCGAAAACGTGCCGTCCAGATTCATCAGCGGCTCCGGCACATTTTCGCAGGTGTATGCAACGCATACGCCGCCCTCGCTTTTTGCCTGATCGATAAGCCTGTTGTTCGCTGTCTGCAGGAGGTCTTCAAAGAAAATCAGATGCTTGAGATCTCTCATACCGTCATTTCCTCCCATGATACACGATCCGGGCGGAGCGTCAGCCCTGCCCGGATTTTAGTCTATCAGTAAATTGTTAAAAATCAACGCAATGTTTCATCTTTATCAAAAACCGATAATATTCCGCCGCCTTTTTGTTCAAACAGTCAAGCGTGAAAGCTCTTTCCCTCACGCCGCTCAGGAAGCGTAGATCTTCCCGACAAGGTCTGTGAGCGTCCGTGTGGGCAGAATGCGGGTGAGGAACACAAAAAACTTATACTTGCCGCCCAGCGTACACAGCACGGGTACCCTTTTCTGAAGCGCCTTGCCCGCGACATACGCCCCGGCCTTCTCCGCGCTGATGCCGTTGCGCTCGTCGTGCTCCATGACCGCGACGCTGCGGGCTATCCTTCCGCCATACGCGTCGTCCCCGGCGGGGTTTTTCCGCCTTGCCGAGGTAAACCCGGTCGCTATGTCTCCGGGCATAATGCAGCAGACCTCGATGCCGTATGGCTTGACCTCGCTTTCCAGCGCAAGGCTGTACGTTCTGATCGCCGCCTTTGACGCCGAGTAATACGCCTGAAACGGGATGGCGATCGGGGCGGCGACGGAGCTCATATTGATGATGCGCCCAAAGCCCTGTTTGTGCATGATCGGCAAAACGGCGCGGTTCACGCGCACCATTCCGAAAAAGTTCACGTCAAACTGCTTCACGGCCTCCTCGGTTTCCGTGTACTCGACCGCCCCGGAAATGCCGAAGCCCGCGTTATTTATCACGACGTCGAGGCGCCCCTCGCGCTCCATGATCTCGCGGATCGCGGCGCTTATCTGCCGCTCGTCGGTTACGTCTGCCCGGATATGCGCCGCGGCGTCCGTGCCCTCCGCTCTTCTGCTCAGCTCATATACCCGGCAGCCCCGCCGGGCAAGCTGCTGCGCGGCGCTCAGCCCGATGCCGCTGGTGCCGCCCGTGATCAGTACGACCTTGTCCATCGCCGTTCACTCTCCGATCCCGTGTTGACGCAGCACATCCGCTATGATACCGACCGCCTCGTCGATCAGAGCCTCGGTATGCGTCGCCATCAGGCTGGTGCGAAGCAGGCATTCCGTCGGCGCGGTGGCGGGCGGCAGCGACGAATTGACATAGACGCCGCGCCCGTACAGCTCCTTTGCTATGGTAAGCGTGGTGACGGGCTCATAGGTATAGATGGGGATGATCGGGATGATCTCGCCGTTGGACTCTCTTATGCGGATGTTCTCGTCGCGAAGCTTTTTCCGAATATAGCGCGCTCTCGCCTGCAATGTCTCGGGCAGCTCAGGATGCGCTTCCAGGGTCCTGAGCGCGGCAAGCGCCGCGGCGCAGCCCGCCGGCGTGATCGACGCCGAAAAGATGAACGGTCTTGAGGCGTGCCTCACATAATCCGCAACGCGCGCGGACGCCGCCATGTATCCGCCGAGCGAGGCGAGGGACTTGGAAAAAGTGCCCATATAGACGTCAACGTCGTCCTCAAGTCCGTAGTAGCTCGCCGTTCCGCGTCCGCCCTCGCCGATGACGCCGAGCCCGTGCGCGTCGTCGACCATGACCCGCGCTCCGTACCGCTTTGCAAGACGACATATCTCGGGAAGGTTCGCAATGTCTCCGCCCATGGAGAAAACGCCGTCCGTAACGATAAGGCTCCCGGCGTTCTCCGGCACCGTTTTGAGCAGCTGCTCCAGATTCTCCATATCGTTGTGCCGGTAACGCAGCATCTTGCCGAGCGAAAGCCGGCAGCCGTCATAGAGGCTGGCGTGGTTTTCCCTGTCCATAATGACGTAATCGCCGCGCCCGACAAGCGCGCTGATGATCCCGAGATTCGACTGAAAGCCGGTCGAGAACGTAACGACCCCCTCTTTGCGGAGAAACCTTGCAAGCTCCGCTTCCAACTCCAGATGCAGCTCAAGGGTGCCGTTCAGGAAGCGCGAGCCGGAGCAGCCCGAGCCGTATTCCCGAAACGCCTTTATCCCCGCCTCGATCACGTCCGGATTCGTCGTCAGCCCCAGATAATTGTTCGAGCCCAGCATGATCCGGCGCTTTCCCTCCATGATGACCTCTGTATCCTGGCGGGATTCCAGCGCATGGAAGTACGGGTAGATCTCCTTTTCCCGTATTTCATCGACAAATGAAGGCTCGAAGCATTTCTTGAAAATATCCATATAACAAATCTCCCCCCGGTGCAAATACAAGTTGCAGTATATTGCATCAGCGTCCCGGTTGTCAATACCACTGCAAGCCCCGGCGCCGCAGATTTCGGAGCCTTCGGCGTTCGACAGTTTCATATTTATAAAGCTGACGCTTGCCAATATGTATGTTTTTCGATATTATTATGATTATTTCCGGCAGCGTCGGAACGATCCGCAAATCGAAACGGTCTCAGGGATGAATCACCCGAACCACTCCCGTTCGGGATTGAGCGGAGGACACTTTCTTGGATGCAAAAGACTATCTGGCAGACCCCTGCGGCGCGTCGTCGCTTTCGTTTTGGAAAACGGAGCGTGTTGTCGTGCCGGAGAATATGCGCATCATGCGCGACGATTTGTTTGACGCGGCGCAATACGCCGCGTGGCACGACGAGCGGTACTTTAAGCTTCGCTGCGAGCTGTCGGAGCGGAAAAGGCCCGCTCTGCCGGCGGGTTACGAATTGATATGCCCGGACACAGAGGCTTATGCCCGCCACATCTGCGGCTGCTACGATGCGGAGGGCGTTTCGGCGGCGGAGCTTGAGGCGTACCGCGCTCATGATGTGTACGACCCCGCGCTCTGGGTCGCGGTCGCGGCACCCGGCGGCGAGCTTGCCGCGTCAGGCGTCGCCGAGTTGGATACGCGCATCGGCGAGGGCGTCCTCGAGTGGATACAGGTCTCTCCCTCGCACCGGCGGAGGGGACTGGGCACGTTTGTCGTTTGTGAGCTGCTGCGGCGGATGAAGGAAAACGGCGCGGCGTTTGCGACCGTGTCCGGAAAGCTGAACAGCGCCTCTGACCCGCTCGCGCTGTATGAGGTCTGCGGGTTTAGAGACGCCGTTGTGTGGCACATTTTGACGAAGTAACGGTTTTAAAGATCACACCCGATGAGAAAGCGTCCAAACAGCACGCCGCCGCCCGGCCGGGCGGCGGTGTGCTGTTTAAGGTTAAATCGCGTACTGGCTCTGGAACAGCTCGTAGTAAAAGCCTTTTTGCTCAAGCAGGGACTTGTGCGTGCCCTGCTCGACGATCTGACCGTCCCGGAGGACAAGGATAAGATCGGCGTCCACAATGGTGGAGAGCCGGTGGGCGATGACAAAGCAGGTGCGTCCTCCCATGAGACGATCCATTGCCTTTTGGATCAGCAGCTCCGTGCGGGTGTCCACATTCGAGGTCGCCTCGTCGAGGATCAGCAGCGGGCGGTTCGCCAGCAGGGCGCGGGCGATGGTCAAAAGCTGCTTCTGACCTGAGGAAACAGCGGTGCTGTCCTCGGATATCACGGTGTCGTAGCCCTGGGGCAGACGGCGGATGAAGTGGTCGCAGTAGGCGCAGTCGCAGGCGCGCTCGATCTCCTCGCGCGTGGCGTCCGGACTGCCGTAAGCGACGTTTTCGGCAACCGTGCCTTTGAACAGCCATGTGTCCTGAAGCACCATGGCAAAGAGCCTGCGGTTTTCCGCGCGCGAAAGCTCGGAAACATCCCGTCCGTCGATCAGTATTTTCCCGGAGTCGACGTCGTAAAAGCGCATGAGCAGGTTGACGATGGTGGTCTTGCCCGCCCCGGTGGGGCCGACGATCGCGACCTTCTGCCCGGGCTTTACGTCCATGCTCAAATCGCGGATCAGCGGCTTTTTCGGGTCGTAGGAGAATTCCACATGCCGAAGCTCGACCCTGCCGCGCGTCGGCGCGTCCACACCGCCTGTCGGATCCTGCTCCTCGGGCAGGTCAAGCAGGTCGAAAACGCGCTTTGCGGCGGACTTGACGTGCTGTGTGTAGCCCAGTCCGAAGGCGACGTTCTCAAGAGGATCCGAAAGCTGGCGCGCGAAAAGGATGACTGTGACCACCGTGCCGATGGACACGCCGCGCCGCAGCACCAGCCAGCCGCCGAGAACGGCTACCGCTATATAAGCCAGCGCGTCCACAAACGCGATGACCGGCTGGACGATCGAGGACAGGAAGTAGGCGAAGATTCCGTTGCGCTGGTGGCGTTCGGAGAGCTCGTCGTACCTCTTTTGCAGCTCCGCCTCGCGGTTGAACGCCTTGGTGGTCGGATAGTTGGTGTACGCCTCCTCCGTCAGCGACGTGAGCTTTCCGCCCAGATCGAAGTGCTTGTCCCAGTGGTTTTCTCCAAGCGTCGCCATCTTTGCGGAGAGCAGCACGGACAGAGGGGAAAGCAGCACCACGGGAATGGCCATGCGCCAGTCGGTGAAAAAGAGCACGACCGCGATGACCGCCATCTGGAGAAAGCCGGAGAGCAATATCTCGACGATGCTGTTGATGCTGTCGGACATGTCGCTCACATCGTCCATCATTCTGTCTATGACGTCGCCCGCGGGCGTCTTGTCCAGATAGGACACGCTCAGGCGGCGCAGCTTTTCCGACAGGCGGATGCGAAGCCCCGCGCAGAAGTAGCGGCTTATCATGTTGTGCAGCAGATAGGAATTCCCGTAGGTCACGCCCGCCTGAAAAGCATAGATGCCCAGAAGAAGCCCAAGCTCCGGCAGCAGGGCGCGGGCAAGGCCCGGCGTCCCGTTTCGGCTCCACGCATAAAGGCGGTCGACCAGATCGCCCATCAGCTCGGGAGCCGCCACGGCGCAGCCGATCAGCAGCAGGCAGAGGATGGCCGAGAGAAGTATCCAGCCGCGAAGCGGCCTGATCTCGCGCAGAAGACGCTTGCCGGTCTCGTCGAAGAGGCGGCGCTTTTTCTTTTTTTCGTTCTTTATGTTTTCTTTTGCTGCGCTCATGCCGCTCCACCTCCCGTCTGAGAGAGATAGATCTCGCGGTAGACCGGACAGCTCTCCAGCAGCTCCGCGTGCGTTCCGGCGCCGACCAGAGCGCCGTCGGCAAGGACAAATATCCTGTCGGAGTGCATGGCGGAGACCACACGCTGCGTGATGACGATGCGCGTCCGTCCGTTGAGCTTTTCATTCAGCGCCTTGCGCACCTTTGCCTCGGTGAGGAAGTCCAGCGCGGAGAAGGAGTCGTCGAAAATATAGATCGGCGCGTCCTTGAGAATGGCGCGGGCGATGGCGAGACGCTGCTTCTGTCCGCCGGAGATATTTGTCCCGGCCTGTTCCAGCCGAAAATCCAGTCCCTCGGGCTTTTCCCGCAGGAAATCCGCGATCTGGGCGAGCTCCAGAGCGGCCCAGAGCTCGTCGTCGGTCGCGTCCGGCTTTCCCATTCGAAGATTCTCCGCCACGGTTCCGGCGTAAAGCATAGACTTTTGCAGTGAGCAGCTGAGATTTGCGCGGACGTCCTTGGGCGAAAGCTCCGCGGCGTCACGCCCGTCAAAGCGGACGCTGCCCTCGGTCGGCGCGCGAAGAGCCAGCATCAGCTCGGCAAGCGTCGTCTTTCCGGAGCCGGTCCCGCCGATGACAGAGACCCATTCGCCGGCGGCGATGTGCAGATCCACATCGGACAGGGCAGGCAAAGAGCTTCCGGGATAGGTAAAGCTGACATGGTCGATGTCGACAGCCCCGGTGAACGTAAGCCCTTCGGCGCCGCGGTCGTCCTCCACGCCCGTGGATTCGATGACCTGATTCAGGCGCCGCGCCGCCACACGGATATGCGGCAGCATCACGATATCATAAGAGACGGAAACGATGGCTCCGAGGATGATGTTGATGTATTGGATCACCGCAAAGACGTCGCCCGCGCTCAGGCCCGCGCCGCGCTCCATGCGAACGCCGCCAAGGTACACGACCAGCAGCGCAGCCGTGTTCAGCGCGAAAGCCGCTATCGGGTCAATGAGCTCCATGCGGACGTGGGCGCGAATGATGTTGTCCGCCATGGTGCGTGTAGCTTCGGTGATCCGCTCATGCGAGCGGAGCTCGCGGTCGAAGGCGCGGA